>NZ_MOMO01000072.1:0-22160 GCF_009933855.1 Pseudomonas sp. SG-MS2
CACGCCGCCCGCCGGTGAGGCCGTCAGTGCCTTCGCTGAGCGGGTGCTGGGTGCTGTCGCCCGCCTGCACCAGCAGCATGCCGGCAAGCGGGTGTTGCTGGTCACCCACGGTGGCGTCATGCGCCTGCTGCTGGCGCGCGCGCGCGGTTTGCCCAAGGAGCAGTTGCTGCAGGTGGAGGTGGGCCACGGCGCGCTTGTACGTCTGAGCCTGGGCGAAGACGGCCAACTGGCCGAGGTGCACTGAGATGCTGCCTTTATGGATTGCCCTGCAGTTTCTCAGCAGCCTGCCGGTAAGCTTGCCCGGTATGCCCGAACCACGTGAGGTGGGGCGCTCGCTGCTGTGCTATCCGCTGGTCGGTTTGCTGTTCGGTCTGCTGCTGTGGCTTGCCAGTCATCTGTTGCAAGGCGCGCCGGCGCCTTTGCACGCGGCGTTGCTGTTGACGCTGTGGGTATTGCTCAGCGGTGCGCTGCACCTGGACGGCCTGGCAGACAGTGCTGACGCGTGGCTGGGTGGGTTCGGCGATCGCGAGCGCACGCTCAAGATCATGAAGGATCCGCGCAGCGGGCCGATTGCCGTGGTCACCCTGGTGCTGGTGTTGTTGCTGAAGTTCTGTGCGCTTTGGGTACTTGTCGAGCGCGGCGCCGGTGCGCTGCTGGTGCTGGCACCTGTGATCGGGCGGGCAGCGATGCTGGGGCTGTTCCTGCGCACGCCGTACGTGCGCCCAGGCGGGCTTGGGCAGGCGCTGGCCGAGCACCTGCCGCGGCGCATGGCGCGCTGGGTGCTGTTGGGCAGCTTGCTGTTCTGCCTGCTGCTCGGTGGCTGGAGCGCGCTCTGGGCGGTCCTGCTGGCGTTTGCGGTGTTCTGCTGGTTACGACGGCTGATGTGCCAGCGCTTGGGCGGGACCACCGGCGATACGGCGGGGGCAATGCTGGAGTTGCTGGAGCTGGCCGTGGTGCTGGGGCTTGCCTTGGGGATGTAGCTGCGCCTGCCGCGTGCAATTCCCGGCAATACATCGGCAAATGCTTCGCGGGTCGGAACGGGTATCCTCGGTTTTTTCAACAGGCCAAGGAGGCCCCATGTGGCACTGGATCCTTGCCAGCTTGCTCACCTTTGTCCTGTCGCCGGCCTGTGCCGCCGACCTCATGGACTTCTGGAACACCCCGCGCCACGGTGGTAACAGCTTCAACCGCCTGCCACCCGACCAGGCCTACTTCGACGCTTTGCGCGGTTATGGCGCCACCTGGGTGCGGCTTTCCTATGACAAATGGCAACCTGCGCAGCGCGATTTTCTGCTGGGTAGCGCCGACCACTATCGGGGCTTGCCCGAAACCGACCTCCAGACACTGCGCGCTACACTTGATCGTGCGCATCAGGCTGGCCTCAAGGTAGTGATTGCCCCTCTGTCCCTGCCGGGCATGCGCTGGTCGCAAAACAACCAGGGCCAGTTCGATGACCGCCTGTGGCAAGACAAGCAGTACTGGGCCCAGGCGGCCGATTTCTGGCGTGACCTGGCGCGCGAGCTCA
Source organism: Pseudomonas sp. SG-MS2 (assembly GCF_009933855.1). Taxonomy (NCBI): domain Bacteria; kingdom Pseudomonadati; phylum Pseudomonadota; class Gammaproteobacteria; order Pseudomonadales; family Pseudomonadaceae; genus Pseudomonas; species Pseudomonas sp. SG-MS2. The sequence goes on from NZ_MOMO01000072.1 coordinate 1,526, forward strand.
AGGGCCACCCGGCCATAGCCGCCTACAACCTGATCAACGAACCGGCACCGGAGCGTGAGGGCGGCCTTGCCGAGCATGCGCCCGCGCCGCACATGCAGCAGTGGTATGCGCGCGAAAAGGGCGGCGCACGTGATCTGCCGGCGTTCTATCGGCAACTGCTGCTGGCGATCCGTGAGGTGGATACGCTCACGCCGGTCATGCTCGATGCTGGCTGGTACGCCGGTGCTGACGCCTTCAGCTACTGGCCCGAGCCGCTCGAGGATCAGCGTTTGCTTTACAGCATTCACATGTACGAGCCCTTTGCCGCTACCAGTGCGCCGAACATGACGCGCAAAAAGCCGTATGGCTATCCAGGGCTGGTACCTTTTGCCGGGCAAGCCTGGCACTGGGATGGCAAGCGGGTAGAGCAATACCTTGAGCAGCCACTGGCGTGGATGGTGGCCAACAAAGTGCCGCGTGAGCGCCTGGTCGTAGGCGAGTTCGGTTGCATGCGCCGCTTGCCGGGCTGTAGGCAATATCTTGAGGACGTGCTCAGGGTGCTTGATCGCAACCAGTTGCACTGGGCCTTCTACAGCTTCCGTGAGGACAGCTGGGATGGCATGGACTATGAGCTGGGTTCGGCCAAGGTGCCTTGGCGCTATTGGCAAGCCATAGATAAGGGGGCACCGGACCCGCTGGCCCGTAGCGCTACTGACGAATTCGAGCCGATCCGGCGGCGTTTGACTGCAGAAAGCCACTGAGCTTCTTGCAACATCCTGGGTGCGGGTATATACCCGCATGACTTTGCGATGTGCTGGAGATAACGACAATGACTTCGGTTTGGCGAACCAGCGGGTGGGTACTGGCGGGGGCGGCGTTGATCTTGGCGTTGTCCCTTGGTGTCCGGCACGGCTTCGGCTTGTTCCTGGCGCCGATGAGCGCCGATTTTGGTTGGGGGCGTGAGGTTTTCGCGTTCGCCATCGCCCTGCAGAACCTGATCTGGGGCTTGGCGCAGCCGTTTGCCGGCGCGTTGGCCGACCGCTTGGGCGCGGCGCGGGTGGTCATCATCGGCGGCATTTTGTATGCCGCCGGTTTGCTGCTGATGAGTACGGCCGACTCGGCCTGGTCGCTGTCACTCAGTGCCGGCCTGCTGATTGGTATCGGCCTGTCCGGCACCTCGTTCTCGGTCATTCTGGGCGTGGTCGGCCGGGCGGTACCGGCTGAAAAACGCAGCATGGCCATGGGCATTGCCAGCGCAGCAGGCTCGTTCGGTCAGTTTGCCATGCTGCCCGGCACGCTGGGCCTCATCGAGTGGCTGGGCTGGTCTGCAGCGCTGCTGGTGCTCGGCCTGCTGGTGGCATTGATCGTGCCCTTTGTCGGGCTGCTGCGTGACCGCCCGTTGCCTGCCTACGGTGGCGAACAGACGTTGGGCCAGGCGTTGCATGAAGCCTGCTCGCACTCGGGTTTCTGGCTGCTGGCGCTGGGCTTTTTCGTCTGCGGCTTCCAGGTGGTGTTCATCGGCGTGCACTTGCCGGCCTATCTGGTCGACCAGCACCTGGCGGCAACCACCGGTACCACCGTGCTGGCGCTGGTCGGGCTGTTCAACATCGTAGGTACCTACACGGCGGGCTGGCTGGGTGGGCGCATGTCCAAGCCGCGCCTGCTCACGGCGCTGTACCTGTTGCGCGCGGTGGTGATCGTGCTGTTCCTCTGGGCACCGGTGACCCAGTTCAGCGCCTATCTGTTCGGCATTGCCATGGGCTTGCTGTGGCTATCGACCGTACCGTTGACCAACGGCACCGTGGCCACTGTGTTCGGTGTGCGTAACCTGTCGATGCTGGGTGGCATCGTCTTCCTGTTCCATCAGTTGGGTGCCTTCCTCGGCGGCTGGCTGGGTGGTGTGGTGTATGACCGTACCGGCAACTACGACCTGGTCTGGCAGATCTCGATTCTGCTCAGTCTGCTGGCAGCGGCGCTCAACTGGCCGGTGAGTGAACGCCCGGTCGCCCGTCTGCAGGCTCAGGCGGCATGAACCGCTACCTGGCTTGCGGGTTGCTGGCCCTGGGGGCCGCACTGCTGCTGGTGCTGGCGTGGTGGGGCTGGCATCGGGGCGGCATGGCCCTCATGCAACTGGGCATGGGCGTTTGTTAAGCGCTACTCTGCAAGTTCGAGGATCGTTTTGCAGGGGAGTCTTTTGATGCGTGCATATGGGTTGATGATGCCGTTGCTGGCTATGTTCGCTGCCGGTTCTGCCGGGGCGGCGGATTGCCCGGCATTGCTGCAGGGCAGCCTGCCGGAGTTGCGTGGCAAGGGTCAGGTCGACCTTTGCCAGCGTTTTGGCGGCAAGCCGTTGGTGGTGATCAACACGGCCAGTTATTGCGGGTTTGCGCCGCAGTTCGAGGGGCTCGAGAGTACCTACAAGGAGTACAACGAGCAGGGGTTGGAAATGCTCGGTGTGCCGTCCAACGATTTCAAGCAGGAAGACGCCGACAGCGAGAAGACGGCCAAGGTCTGTTATGCCAATTATGGCGTGACGTTCACCATGACCAAGACCCAGTCGGTACGGGGCAAAGATGCGATCCCGCTGTTCGTGGGGCTGGCGGAGCAAAGCAGTGCTCCGAAGTGGAATTTCTACAAGTACGTGGTTGATCGCAAGGGCAAGGTGATTGCCAACTTCTCCAGCCTGACCAAGCCGGATGATCCTGAGTTCAAGGCGGCGATCGAGAAGGCGATTGCATCGCAGCCATAACCCCGCGCTCTTGTATTTGCTTTGCTTGTGATTTGCAGCCATGGCCGGCAAGCCAGCTCGCACAGGTACCGCGCAGGCTTCAAGAACTGCGCGGCCCCTGTGGGAGCTGGCTTGCCGTCGATGGGCTGCGTAGCAGCCCTGATAAAGCTAACTGACTGGCATCAGCCACAAGGGCGGCGTTCACACAGCCGTACGTATCAGAAGCGGTAGGTGAGGGAGGCACCCACACCGTGAGCGCTGTTCTCGTACTTGGCCTGGTAGCTGCCTTTGCTGGCGCTGACCTGGTTGACCTTGGTGTCTTCCTCCCACAGGTAGGAGTAGGCCACGTCGATGGTCATGTCGTCGTTGGGGCTCCAGCCCGCACCCAGGCTGAACACCTTGCGGTCGCCGGTCGGGATGCGCGGTGAACGGTCGTGGTTGTTAGTTGGCGACTGGTCGACGGTAAAGCCGGTGCGCAGCACCCACTCCTTGTTCACCTTGTAGGACGCGCCAATGGCGTGGGCCCAGGTGTCATGCCAGTTCTGCTCTTCGCTGATGGTCTCGAACGCCGAACCTGCCAGCGGTGCCGGAACATCGTTCTGCACGGTGATGTCTTCCAGGCGGCTCCAGCGGGTCCAGGTGCTGCCCGCGTAGAGGGTCCATTGGTCGTCGAGCTCATGGGTGACCGAAAGGTCGACCGATTCCGGTGTCTTGATCTTCAGGCTGGCGTCGAACTTGTCGCCGTTGAAGGGGCCGATCAGTGGTGTGCTGACACGGGTCTTGCCTTCGAGCTTGTAGTCGACCATGGAGTGGTAGGTCAGGCCTACGCGGGTGCGGTCGGTGGCTTGCACCAGGATACCGATGTTGTAACCGACGGCGGTATCGTCGCCCTTGATCTTCACTTCACCGTCGTTGCTGCCCGGGGTGAACCGGTTGATCAGGCTCGAGCCCAGTTCGCCCTTGATGCGGTTGATGGTCGGGCCGAAACCGATCGAAACTTTATCGTTGAAGGCGTAGCTGACGGTGGGCTGGAAGGTGATGACTTCGACGTGGCTCTTTTTACCCCAATAGCGCGCGGCATCGTCGCTACCGTAGTCGGTTACCAGGCCAAATGGTACATAAACGCCGAAACCGACGCTCCAGTGATCATCGATAGGTTTGACGTAGTAACCCATCGGCACGCCGACCACAGGCACCATGTCACCATCGGTTTCCCCCCCGAGGTTGCTTCCAGGGCCCGATATATCGGTTTTGGCGATGACGGCTGCGCCGCCCACGGTGAATTGTTCGCGCTTGAGGCGTGACATGCCTGCCGGGTTGCCAAACACGGTACTGGCATCTTCGGCAGAAGAAGAACGTCCCGCGAAACCTGTCCCCATGCTGCTGATGCTCTGTTCGTTGAGGGCGAAGCCGGCAGCGAACAGATGGCTGGAAGCGAAAGCCACGGCCAAGCCGAGGGAGGTTTTGAGCATTACTTTTTTCATTATTAGAAACTCCTTGGGATCTCCGGGGCGAAAAGCTACCAACAATTCACGCGCCGCGCCATAGCCTGTATCGCAGGAGATAGAGCGGTTTTGTAGGACAATCCGACCAAAATTCCATTTTTTCCGGCAATGCTGTAGGACGTTTCTTAAGATGCCTGTGGCAATTTCTGAGCAATACACAGATGCCAGGCCTGGGTGAAGTCGCGCAGACGACCTTGGGGGTGAAAAATCTGGCGCCAGATTCGCGCCTGGCCTAGCAGGTCGTCAACGGCAGGCAGGGGCGTTGCTTGTGCTTCGATGAGCATCCAGGCAATGGCGGTGGAGTAGCGCAGGTTGACTGCCAGTTCCAGGTGCGGGCCGCCCAGGAAGGCATGCTGGCTCGCCAGGCCGCGAACCAGGCTGGCCAGCTCAGGGTCACGGGCAAGAAAATCGTCCCAGACCGCCCGATGGCGATGCTCGCCAATACGGTACAGGCCGTGGCCGCGGCGATCATGCAACGCCGAACCGAGTGCCGACTGGCTGGCCGCGATGCCCAGCAAAAGGGCTTCGGCACTGGCGCAATGACGATTGAGGTAGACCAAGGTTGGTCGAATCACATACTGACACAATTCATTCGCCGCAATACCCATGATGCCCTCGAGCAGTAAAGGGCCGACGGGCGTGGGAGCTTGGCAGCTGGTGAGTGATCAGGCCCGCCGGAAGCGGCAAGGACCGCTCGAGTTGAAGTGTAGTGTGATAATCGTGGTGTAAAGGGCTGTTTTTAAATCGATTGCTGCCTGACGTTCGGCGCTATATGCCCTGCGGCAATTAGGCCAAGAACGATCAGGTAGCTTACCGTTTACTGCATTCAACAGCTGAATGCTACGGTATTCGCCGCTCACGCAGTGAGCGACTGGCGCGTCCGGGCAATGACGGCCTGCAGCGGTTCCGAGCGGCTGTACTGTTCTGGGTACAGGCGTTCGGTGTGGCAGGCAACGCCGTGCTCGTCCACCAGGGTGAAGCTGAAGTTGCCCTTGCGTGGGGCAGTGATAAGGCACTTCAACGGCGAGAAGGCCTGGGAAAGGGTGCCAATGGCAGCCTGAATTTGATGATGAGTTTGCATATTGTTGGATGTTCCTGCTTTAAACACGGGGATTATGATCCGTGCATGATAGAAACGTTCCAGTGACGCCTTTATTAAGGGACGAACGAACCTGACTGGAACAGGGCAGCCAGAGGGGGCGCAATCATAAGGTGGGCGCTTGGGCTGACTGGTAGGTACTTCAGAGGGCAGGCAGCATGCCGGGGCCAAGGTTCTAGGCCGTCGGTATGGAATCCTGATCAATCTGTCACGTGATTCGTGCTGAACAGCGCAAGGCTGGTGAGTGAATCATCGAAAGGGCCGGTCCTGGTTTCAGCAGTGTTGCTCTTGGGGGGAGCAGGCCTGCAAGGACGTTTCTGGCCAGAATTGACTTTCAGCTTGGTACTAACGAGGGGCACCTTACCGGAAGCTGAGGTGCTTTGCAAGCTTTGTCACATGTCTTAAGGTGAGCCGAGCAGTATGGCGTTTCTTTTGCGTTGTGTGAAGAGGGGGCAAATGGCGCACAACCGGCTGGATGTACCAAGTTCGTGCATTCAAATGCAGGTTTTCGGTGCACTTGTTCACATTCGAGGCGTGACTTGTAACAGCTCGACAACACCCCCCGCCAAGCCTGCCAATGCCTTGACTGGTACCTTAAGTCAATGAAAAAAAACACTATTTTTAGCTGGTGAAAAAATCGTCAGTTTGACTGGAAGCCCCGTTTCACGCGGGTTTGCGGGGTGGTTTGGGGGGTTGTCCACCGAGTTATCCACAGGAACTGTGGATTGTCCCGAGCGCTTGCTCTAGGACGGGAGTGCCAGCAAATTACGGAACTGTCCGACAATCATCAGGCAGCTGCAGATCCGCCGGCCATCCACTTGGAAACGTCAAGAAAAGATCATCGAAATTTTTTTCCGGGCGCAGAAAATCCTCAGGTCACGATATGAAAAAAAGGGTAGAGTGGCGCGCCTTTCGAATTGCCTTCTCTGTTTGTCATGAAATTTCGCGGTAAATCCCCCACCGAACCCGCTGTCACTTCATCAGCCCCTTCGTCCAAACGCTTTTCACTGAAAGTGGCCCTATGGCTGCTGGACAACCCGCGCCTGGGCGAAAAGCCGCAGGTCAAGCACTTGGCCGGACGCCTGCTCAAACAGCCGGCTCGCGAGGGCGTGGTAGTGGCCCAGAGCCGGTTGGGGCAGATGCTCTGCCGCGACTGCGGCAATTCCCGTGACAGGCGCATCGGTCATGAACTGCTGCGCCAGGCGGCGCGGGCCGGCGACCGCCTTGCGCAACTGGAGTACGCGCGGCTCTGCCAGGCCAGTGAGCCGGGGCAGGCGCAGGAACAAACGGACTGTTAAGCTGCATCTCATTTGCGACAGACTTGTTCGGGGTAAGCATGGCAGTGGATCTGACCAGCATTGTGCTGGGCTTGGTGGCAGGCGCCTTGCCTTGCCTGGTTTGGGTCATGCAGGTGCAGCGCCGTCAGGCTGCCCGCCAAAGCGAGCGGGCCTTGCTCGAAGAACGCCTCAATGGCGCCCTGCTGGCCCAGGCCGGCCTGCAGGCGCAACTGGATGCCAGCCGGGACGAGGTCAGTGACCTCAGCGAAGCCAACACGCTCAAGCAGGCCCAACTGGCCGCCCAGGGCCGCGAACTCGAGCTGCTGCAGATTGACCGCGACAATGCCCGAGACGCTGCCCACGCCTGGCACCTCGAACGCGTCAACCGGGAAGCCGAACAGCGTCGCCTGGAGGCCCAGGCAGCACGCCTGGAAGCTGAGCTGCGTGAGCAGCAGGACAGCCATCAGCAGCGCCTTGAAGACCTGCAGGAAGCCCGCGATACCCTGCGTGCGCAGTTCGCCGACCTGGCCACGAAAATCTTCGACGAACGCGAGCAGCGTTTCGCACAGACCAGCCAGCAGCACTTGGGCCAGTTGCTCGACCCGCTCAAGGAGCGCATCCAGGCCTTCGAAAAGCGTGTCGAGGAGAGCTACCAGCAGGAAGCCCGTGAGCGTTTTTCCCTGGGCAAGGAACTGGAGCGCCTGCAGCAACTCAACCTGCGCCTGTCCGACGAAGCCACCAACCTTACCCAGGCGCTCAAGGGCCAGAAAACCCAGGGCAACTGGGGTGAGTTGATTCTCGAGCGTGTGCTCGAGCATGCCGGGCTGGAAAAAGGCCGCGAGTACCAGACCCAGGTCAGCCTCAAGAGTGCCGATGGTGAGCGCTTCCAGCCAGACGTACTGATCATGCTGCCGGGTGACAGGCAGGTGGTGGTCGATGCCAAGGTCAGCCTCACTGCCTACCAGCAGTATGTCAGCAACAATGATGAAAGCGCGCTCAAACAGCACGTACAGTCGCTGCGCAGCCACGTCAAAGGCCTGTCGAGCAAGGACTACAACCGCCTGGAAGGCTTGCACAGCCTGGATTTCGTGCTGTTGTTCGTGCCCATCGAGGCCGCGTTCTCGGCTGCCCTGCAGGCCGAGCCGAACCTGTTCCAGGAGGCCTTCGACCGGCAGATCGTGATCGTCAGCCCGACCACTTTGCTCGCCACCCTGAGGGTCATCGACAGCCTGTGGAAGCAAGAACGCCAGGGGCAGAACGCGCGCGAGATCGCCGAACGGGCCGGTTGGCTGTATGACAAGTTCGTGCTGTTCATCCAGGACCTGGACGAGCTGGGCAATCGCCTGCAGCAGGTCGACAAGGCCTATGCCGCTGCGCGCAACAAACTCTGTGAAGGGCGTGGCAACCTGGTCAGCCGCAGTGAGCAGCTCAAGCTGCTCGGCGCCCGTGCCAGCAAGAGCCTGCCGGCCGACTTGCTGGAGCGGGCACTGACGGATGAAACGGTGCCGGACGAGGCGGTTACTGAACCAGGCTCAGATGGCGATTGAGCAGCGCGCGCAAGGCCGCCGGCTTGACCGGCTTGGCCAGGTAATCGAGGCCTGCGGCATGCACCGTGGCCAAGGTTTCCTTGCTGCCGTCGGCGCTGATCACCACCCCAGGCACGGGCTCGCCCAAGCGGGCGCGTAGCCAGCCCATCAGCCCGGTTCCGGTTTCGCCGTCATCCAGGTGATAGTCCACCAGCGCCAGGTGCGGGCGCATGCCCTGCGCCAGCAACGCCTCGCAGTCGGCGCGGTTGCGCGCTGTCCACACCTGGCAGCCCCAGCGGCTGAGCAGGCTGTTCATGCCGATCAGGATGCTGTCTTCGTTGTCGATGCACAGCACCTGCAGCCCGGCCAGCGGCTGGCTGGCTTGCTCCACCGGTGCGCTCGGCGCGGCTACGGCCTGGCGGGCGATCGGTACGTTGACGCGGAACACGGTGCCTTTGCCCGGCCATGAGCGCACCTGCAGCGTGTGGCCGAGCACCCGGCACAGACCATCGGCAATCGCCAGGCCCAGCCCCAGGCCCTTTTCGGCGCGGGTCTGGTGGCTGTCCAGGCGCTTGAATTCCTGGAAGATGACCTGCAGCTTGTCGTCGGCGATGCCCGGGCCGCGGTCCCACACCTCCAGCCACAGCCGTTCGCCCTGGCGCCGGGCGCCCAGCAGGATCGGGCTCTTGCCGTAGCGCAGGGCGTTGGTAAGGAAGTTCTGCAGCACCCGGCGTAGCAGCCTCATGTCACTGTCGATCCGCAGGCGGCTACCGCGCAAGCGGAACTCCAGCCCCTTCTCGGCGGCCAGGACCTTGAACTCCGCACCCAGCGTGTCGAACAGCTCATTCAGGGCAAACGGCTTGATGTCGGGGGTGATCTTGCCGTTTTCCAGGCGCGAGATATCCAGCAGGTCGCTGATCAGCTCTTCGGCCGAACGCAGCGAGCTGTCCATGTGCTGCACCAACTGTTGGGCCTCGTCGTTCATGCCCCCGGCCTGCTGCGACAAGGCGGCGGAGAACAGCCGCGCGGCGTTGAGCGGTTGCATCAGGTCATGGCTGACCGCCGCCAGGAAGCGGGTCTTGGACTTGCTGACCGCTTCGGCCTGGCTTTTGGCCTCCGACAGGGCCTGGTTGAGTTGCGACAGCTCGTGGGTGCGTTCGGCCACCCGCTGTTCAAGGCGCTCGTTGGCATCGCGCAACGCCTGTTCGGCCTCGCGGAACGGGGTGATGTCGGTGAAGCTCATCACAAAGCCGCCCCCGGGCATCGGGTTGCCGATCAGTTCGATCACCCGGCCATTGGGGAACAGCCGCTCGGAGGAATGCGCACGGCCTTGGCGCATCCAGTGCAGGCGCCGCGCCACATGCACCTGTGCCTCGCCCGGGCCGCACAGGCCGCGTTCGGCGTTGTAACGGATGATGTCGGCGATCGGCCGGCCGACGCTGATCAAGCCGTCGGGGTAGTTGAACAGCTCCAGGTAGCGGCGGTTCCAGGCCACCAGGTGCAGGTTCTGGTCGACCACACTGATGCCCTGGTTGATGTTCTCGATGGCGCCTTGCAGCAGCGCGCGGTTGAACTGCAGCACTTCGCTGGCTTCGTCGGCGATCCGCACCACGTCTTCAAGCTGCATGTCGCGGCCTTCGATGGCAGCCTTGACCACGGCGCGGGTCGAGGAGCTGCCGAGCACCCCGGCGAGCAGGCGCTCGGTGTGTTCGATCCAGTCGCCGTCAGCGTTCTGGTTGGGGTTGAAACCTTTGCCCTGGCGATAGGCAAAGCGGATGAAGCTTTGCCGCGCACGTTCCTCACCGACAAAGCGCGAGGCCAGCGTCAGCAGGTCATCGATCTGCACCGCCAGCAGCGGTTTGCCGTTGGGGCGGGCACTGGTCTGCTGGCCGATGAAGCGCCCGGCCTGCCAGTGCTCCGAGACGCGCGTGCGTGACAGCATCGAGACCCAGGCGAACAAGGTGAAGTTGCCCGCCAGTGACAGCACCACGCCCTGGGTGAGCGGCGTGATCGGCAGGCCCAGCGGGTTGCCGTGCAGCCACGCCAGGCCCGGGAACAGCTGCAGCGACCAGCCCAGGCTGTGGGCGGCGATCGGCAGCACCAGGGTGTAGAACCACAGGAATATACCCGCAGCGAGGCCGGCGAACACGCCACGGCGGTTGGCTTGCTTCCAGTACAGCGCACCGAGCATGGCTGGGGTGAGTTGGGTCACCGCGGCGAAAGCAATCTGGCCGATGGTTGCAAGGCTTGCGGTAGAGCCAAGCAGGCGATAGCTGACATAGGCCAGCAGCAGGATGACCACGATGGTCACCCGGCGCACCGACAGCATCCAGTGGCGGAACACCTCGAAAGGCCGCTCTGCGTTATTGCGGCGCAACAGCCACGGCAGCAGCATGTCGTTGGAGACCATGGTCGACAACGCCACGGCCTCGACGATGACCATGCCGGTGGCGGCCGAGGCACCGCCGATGAAGGCCAGCAAGGCCAGGCTCGGGTGCGCTTCGGCCAGCGGCAGGCTGATCACGAAGGAATCGGAAATCACCGTGCCTGGCAGCAGCATTTGCCCGGCCAAGGCAATGGGCACCACGAACAGTGCGGCCAGGGCCAGGTACATCGGGAACACCCAGCGCGCCAGGCGCATGTCCTGCGGCTCGATGTTTTCCACCACGGTCACGTGGAACTGCCGGGGCAGGCAGATGATCGCCATCATCGCCACGGCGGTCTGCACGACCATCGATGGCCAGTTGATCGTCTCCTGCCAGTAGCTGTCCAGCAGCACCGACTGGCGTGCCTGGGTGAACAGGTCGTCAAACCCGTCGTACAGGTTGAACACCACGAACACGCCGACGGCGAGAAAGGCCAGCAGCTTGATCAGCGACTCGAACGCGATGGCCAGGACCATGCCGCGGTGGTGTTCGGTCACGTCGAGGCTGCGCGTGCCAAAAACGATGGCGAACAGCGCCAGTACCAGCGACACCACCAGCGCGGTGTCCTGCACACGGGTGCCGGTGGCGTCGGCATTCGCGCCGATCAGCAGGTTGACACCGAGCACGATGCCTTTGAGCTGCAAGGCGATGTAGGGCAGCACCCCGACCAGGCAGATCAACGCCACCACCACGGCCAGGGTCTGCGACTTGCCGTAGCGCGCAGCGATGAAGTCGGCGATCGAGGTGATGTTCTGCTGCTTGCTGATCAGCACCATCTTCTGCAGCACCCAGGGTGCGAAGATCAGCAGCAGGATCGGGCCCAGGTAGATCGGCAGGAACGCCCAAAGCTGCTCGGCCGCCTGGCCGACCGCACCGAAGAAAGTCCAGCTGGTGCAGTACACCGCCAGGGACAGGCTGTACACCCAGGCGCGCAGCCGCGGCGGCAATGGTGTGCTGCGGCGGTCGCCGTAGAAGGCGATGGCGAACATGACGGCCATGTAGGCCAGGGCGACCAGGGCGATCAGCCCGCTGGACAACGACATGAAGACTCCGGAGCAAAAAAAGTAACGCGGTCCCGATCAGTCAGTCTGGCACGCAGGCACAGGTTCGTCAGCGCCGACGATGGTCGCAGTGGCGTGTCGTCGCAGGGCCGGGCACATCAGCCTGTGCCGGTGCCCGGCAATGCCCGCCATCGCCTCAGGAAATGTCGATCTGGTAGCGGAAGCCTTCTGCTGCTGCCTGGGACACGCGGTACTCCAGCGGGTTGCGGTCGTAACCCAGGGCCGTGCGCTGGATTATCACCACCGGCGCACCTTCTTCGATTGCCAGGTGGCGGGCACTGGCGGCATCGGCCGTACCGACTGTCAGTGTTTCCTTGGCCGAGGCTACGCACTGGCCACAGTGGGACTCGTAGAAAGGGTAGAGCAGGTCGCCGAAGGCCTCTGCATCGATATCCAGCAGGGCCATGAAACGCGCAGCCGGTAGCCAGATCTGCTCATGAAACAGCGGGCGGCCATCTACCAGGCGCAGGCGCTCGAGCCAGATGACCTGTTCTGCGTCGCCCAGCCCAAGGGCTTTGCTGACTTCAGCCGGCGGCTCGCGCAACTGCTTGTCCAGTATGCGGCTGATCGGCACCAGGCGCTGGCCGGTCGAATCCACCTGTCGGAAAAACCGAAACAGTGAACCCTCGAAGTCAGGGCGCCGCACGAAGGTGCCGCGGCCCTGGCTGCGCAACAGCAGGCCTTCATTGACCAAGGTGTCGACCGCCTTGCGCACAGTGCCGATGGCGACACCGTAGAGGCGGGTCAGCTCCGTTTCAGTAGGGATCGGTGCCCCGGGTAGCCACTGCCCGGCGGCGATCCTGGCGAGGATTTCTTCCCGTACTTGCTGATAAAGCGGTAGGCGCGGGTCTTGTCCGAGTATCCCGTTACTCATTGTGCGAAGGGTCCATGGCTGACGAGTTGGCGCTACTTTACCACCCGGGGCTCGATTGACAGAGTCGGTCGACTGAAGATATGGTCATATATTCATATATATGACTGCATGTTTGTATAAAAACACAGCGCTTCAGCTGCCATAACAATCGACCAGGGTTCGCTTCATGACCAACCCCTATCTGCCCGCCATCACCGGCGTCGATACCCATGCCCATATCTTTCGCCAAGACCTGCCGATGGTGGCCAACCGTCGCTACAGCCCGGACTACGATGCGCTGATCGAGCAGTACCTTGCTCACCTGGATCAGCATGGCCTGTCCCATGGCGTACTGATCCAGCCCAGTTTCCTGGGCACCGACAACAGCTTCATGGTCCAGGCCCTGCGCCGCTTTCCAGAGCGCCTGCGCGCAGTGGCGGTCGTCGATGCGACGGTCAGCGATCAGCAGCTGGATGCGCTGGCTGACGTTGGCGTGGTCGGCATCCGCCTGAACCTGATCGGCAAGCACCTGGCAGACTATGCCGGGCCCGAGTGGACCGCATTGTTCAAACGCCTGGCTGCGCGCGGCTGGCAGGTGGAAATCCAGCGTGGTTTCGATGACCTGGCATTGATCGTGCCGGCGATCCTCGCCTGTGGCGTGGATGTGGTGGTCGATCATTTTGGTCTGCCTGGCGAAGGGATCGACCCGCGAAAGGACAGCCACCGCACTTTCCTTCACCTGCTCAGCGAACCGAAGCTGTGGCTGAAGCTGTCTGCCGGGTATCGCAGCCAGACCGATCTGGCCAAAGCGCAGGTACTTCTGGCGCAGATACGGCAAGCGGCGGGTGGCCTGGAGCGCTTGCTGTGGGGTAGCGACTGGCCCAATACCCAGTTCGAACGCCAGACCAGCTACGCCGATCAGTATGCCTTCTTCGAAGCGCTGCTCCCCGATGCGTGCGAGCGTGCCCAGGTGCTGAGACTCAACCCGGCGAAGCTGTTCGGCTTCGACCGTTCGCGCTGATACTTACACAATAACAACAGGACACTTTCAACATGATGAGCATGCTCGTCGTCGCGGCCATCGTCGTCGCCGTGGCCCTCGGTTACAAGACCAAGATCAACATCGGCCTTTTCGCCATCGCCTTTGCCTATCTGATCGGTTGTTTCGGCATGGGCCTGAGCCCTTCGGAGGTCATCGGCCTGTGGCCGCTCAAGATCTTCTTCGTGATCTTCTCGGTCTGCCTGTTCTACAGCTTCGCCACGGTCAATGGCACCTTGGAGAAGCTGGCCGAGCACCTTATCTACCGCTGCCGGGCAGTGCCGCAGTTGCTGCCGTTCGCCGTGTTCTTCGCCGCCACCGTGATCGCCGCGATGGGGGCGGGGTACTACACCGTGCTGGCGTTCATGGCGCCGATTACCCTGCTGCTGTGCGAGCGTACCCGCATGAGCCTGATCGTCGGCGGCATGGCCGTGAACTATGGCGCGCTCAGCGGGGCCAACTTCATGTCCAGCCAGAGCGGCATCATCTTCCGCGGGCTGATGACCAATGCCGGCGTGAGCGACAACCAGGCGTTCATCAACGCGGCCGGTATCTTCGTCAGCACCTTGGTCATCCCATTGCTGGTGATCGGGGTATTCGTCTTCCTCACCGGCCATGGCCGCGCGTTGAAGGCTTCGGCCGTTGCTGTCGAGGCGCCAGCGGCGCTCAACAGCCAGCAGCGAACCACGTTGTGGTTGACACTGGCGATGATGCTGATGGTGCTGGCTGCGCCGGTGGCCAGCATCGCCCTGCCGGGCAATGCCACGGTAGCCTTCATCAACGCCAAGGTGGATATCGGCCTGATCGCCAGCCTGTTCTCGGTGATCGCCCTGTTGCTCAAGCTCGGTGACGAACGCAAGGCCATGGCGACCGTGCCCTGGGGCACGCTGATCATGATCTGTGGTGTGGGCATGCTGATTTCCGTGGCGATCAAGGCCGGCACCATCGACATTCTCGCCTCCTGGATCGGCACCAGCATCCCGCCAATCATGGTGCCGGTGGTATTCGGTGCGGTGGCGGCATTCATGTCCATCTTCTCCAGCACCTTGGGCGTCGTGACGCCGGCGCTGTTCCCCATGGTGCTGCCGATTGCACAGAACATGGGTATCGAGCCCATGATCCTGTTCATTGCCATCGTTGCGGGTGCCCAAGCCACTTCCATCTCGCCGTTTTCCTCCGGCGGCAGCCTGATTCTGGGCTCCTGCAGCAACGAGAAGAGCCGCGCTTCGTTGTTCCCGCAGTTGCTGTTCAAGGCGGCGCCCATCGGCTTCGTGGCGGCGCTGGCGTTCAATGTGCTGCTGACCTTCGTGCTCTGACGTTCAAAAGCATGAAAAAAAACCGCAGCCTGGCTGCGGTTTTTTCATGCCTGTCGTTGCTGTGACTAGAACCGGAACCGGCTGATCATCTGCTGCAACTGCCCACCCAGGCGCGCCAGCTCGACACTGGAAGCGGACGTCTGCTGGCTGGCCTGCGCCGTCTGCTCGGAAATATCCCTCACTGTCACCACGCTACGGCTGATCTCTTCGGCCACCGCGCTCTGCTGCTCGGAAGCCGCAGCAATCTGCTGGTTCATCGATTGAATCCCCGAAACGCGTTGGGTTATGCCTTCCAGCGCCACCCCGGCTTCACGCACCAGCGCCACGCTGCTCTGGGTCAGGCTCTGGCTTTCGTCCATCAGTTCGCTCACTGAGCGGGTGCCTTCTTCCAGGCTACCGATGGCCGACTCGATTTCCAGGGTCGACGCCTGGGTACGCTGCGCCAGGCTGCGCACTTCATCGGCCACCACGGCAAAGCCACGGCCAGCCTCACCAGCGCGTGCTGCTTCGATCGCGGCATTGAGCGCCAGCAGGTTGGTCTGCTCCGCCACTGCCTTGATAACGTCCATGACCTTGCCGATACGCTGGCTCTCGTTGCGTAGCGCACCCATGGCTTGGCCAGTGGCGTCCACCTGGTTGGCCAGCCGGCCGATCTGCGCGACGGCGCGGTTGGCCACACTTTCGCCTTCGCGTGCTTCCTCGTCCGTGGCACTGGCGGCCTGCGAGGCCTCACCGGCGTTGCGCGCCACTTCATGCACGGTGGCGGCCATTTCCTGCATGGCCGTGGCAACCTGATCGGTTTCCACTTTCTGGCTGCTGGCGCCGGCGCTGGTCTGCTCGGTGATGGCCGACAGTTCTTCAGTGGCACTGGCAATCTGCGAAATACCGTCGCGCACCTGCGCGATCAAGTCGCGCAGGTTGCCGGTCATGCCCTGCAAGGCATTTTGCAACTGGCCGACTTCGTCGCGGCGGCGGCTGGCCGGTTGCTCGCTGAGGTTTCCGGCGGCTACCTGCTGCATGGCACGCAAGGCCTGCTGCAGCGGCGCGCTGATCTGGCGGGCGATGATGAGCGCGGCAAAGATGCCCATGAGCAGCGCCAGCAGCGTGGTGAAGATCTGCAGGTTCTTGGCGAACTGGCTGTCGCTGACCACCGATACCGCCTGGGCGTCGAGCAGTTCACCGATCAGGCCTGTGAGTGTGTTTATGTCGCTGGCCATGGCGTTGCGGCACGCGACCAGCTTGCTCACTTCTCCACGGAAAGCTTCGACCGCCTCGGCATAGGCGCGAACCTGTTGGTTCAGGGTGGCGAACTGTGCGTCGAAGCTGCCATTGAAACGCGCCACCAGGCCTGGCAACTCGTTCACCGTGGTGGCGATCTGTGCGTTCATCAGTTTTTCGGTGTCGGCGTTGGTGTTACCGGTGTAGCCGCGTACGTGGTAGCGGAGCAGGATCAGGTTCTCGCGGATCTGGTTGATCGCTTCGCTGCGTACAACGCGTTGCTCGGCATCGGGCAGGGCGCGTACCTGGGTGCGAATGGTCTCAATGCTGGCGAACGAACGGGTGGCGAGGGCGCCCATTTCCTTTTGTGCCGCGCGCATTTTCTGGTACGACTGGAAGCTCTGCGCCTGGTTGGCGGCATACCCGCGAAGGGTCTGCTCTGCCTTGTCGACCAGCGCCAGGCTCTGTGGCTTGACCAAGGTCCCACGCAGCTTCGCCAGCGGCGTCTGGAACGCTTCAAGCGCGCCCTGCAACGCCTTGCCTTCGTTTTCTGCGCCATTGGCGATGGCGTGGCGCAGGCGCGCCTCACGCAGGTCGCCCAAGGCATCGTTGAGGCGCGACACCTCACTGACCACCTCGCTGCGGCGTACCAGGCTGCCCATGCCTTCCCAGCTGATCAGCGACTGGAGCAAGGTCAGGCCCAGCACCAGGCCGAAACCGAGGAAGAGTTTGTGGGCGATCCTGAGGTCGCCTATCCAGGTAAGCATGCTGCTGAGCTCCTTTTCTTGTGCGTTGGAGGAGACCGGAGGTCCGTTCCTTCTGGTAGATACAGTCATCTATATGTTTAATCGGCAGATGTAACAAAATCTGAACGCTGATAGCAAGAAGATTGGCGTCAAAATGCCATCATGCGGCGCCGCGGGCGCTGTGCCCGACGTGCCTGGCTTGCCAGCAGCAGGCGTTCGCGTGCAAATTTGTGGCTTATCGCGGCCTGCGCGCCTCAAATGACAAAAGCCCCTCAGGGAACAAGGACGATGAGTCATTCCTCGCAATTCACCTTGCTCGGCAAGCGGCGCTTCCTGCCGTTTTTCATCACCCAGTCGCTGGGTGCCTTCAACGACAACCTGTTCAAGCAGTCGCTGATCCTGGCGATCCTGTTCAAGCTCAGCCTTGGCGACGGGGACCGCTCGATCTGGGTCAACCTTTGCGCGCTGCTGTTCATCCTGCCGTTCTTCCTGTTTTCGGCACTGGGCGGGCAGTTTGGCGAGAAGTTCGCCAAGGACGCCTTGATCCGCGCGATCAAGCTGGCCGAAATTGCCATCATGGCCATCGGCGCGCTCGGCTTCGTCAGCGATAACCTGCTGCTGATGCTGGTGGCGCTGTTCTGCATGGGCACCCAGTCGGCGCTGTTCGGCCCGGTGAAGTATTCGATCCTGCCCCAGGCGCTGCGTGAAGAAGAGTTGGTGGGTGGCAACGGCCTGGTGGAGATGGGCACCTTCCTCGCCATTCTCGCCGGCACCATTGGCGCCGGGGTGATGATGGCCAGCGACAGCTACGCCACGGTGGTGGCGGGCGGGGTGGTGGGCACCGCAGTGCTGGGCTACCTGGCCAGCCGCTGGGTCCCGCGTGCGGCGGCCGTATCACCGCAAATGCCACTGGACTGGAACATCTTCAAGCAGTCGTGGGTGATCCTGCGCATGGGGTTGGGGCAACCGCCCGCGGTGTCGCGTTCGATCGTCGGCAACTCGTGGTTCTGGTTCGTCGGCGCCATCTACCTGACCCAGATCCCGGCCTACGCCAAGGACTGGCTGCATGGTGACGGCACGGTGGTGACCTTGGTGCTGACCCTGTTCTCGGTGGGTATCGCCTTGGGCTCGTTATTGTGTGAGCGGCTCAGTGGGCGCAAGGTCGAGATTGGCCTGGTGCCTTTCGGCTCGTTTGGCCTGACGCTGTTCGGGCTGCTCTGGTGGTGGCACTCCGGTGATGTGCCGGCCGGCGCAGCGCCGCACGACTGGCTGGCACTGCTGGGCATGAGCCAGGCCTGGTGGATCCTGGTGTCGATCGTCGGCCTTGGGGTATTCGGCGGCTTCTATATCGTGCCGCTGTACGCGCTGATCCAGGCGCGCACCGCCGAGGGCCAGCGCGCCCGGGTGATCGCGGCCAACAATATTCTCAATGCCTTGTTCATGGTGGTGTCGGCCATCCTCACCATCGTCCTGCTGGGCCTTGCGGACCTGAGCATCCCGCAGCTGTTCCTGGTGGTGTCGCTGCTCAATATCCTGGTCAACGCTTACATCTTCAGGATCGTGCCCGAGTTCACCATGCGCTTTTTGATCTGGCTGTTGAGCCACTCGATGTACCGCGTGGAGCATCGCGGCCTCGAGCGCATCCCCGACGAAGGCGCAGCGCTGCTGGTGTGCAACCATGTGTCATTCGTGGACGCGCTGCTGCTCGGCGGGGCGATCCGCCGCCCGATCCGGTTCGTGATGTACTACAAGATCTACAACCTGCCGGTGCTCAATTTCGTGTTCCGCACCGCAGGTGCCATCCCGATTGCCGGGCGCAATGAAGACCAGGCCACTTACGAACGCGCGTTCGCCCGTATCGCCGAGTACCTGGCGGCGGGGGAGGTGGTGTGCATTTTCCCGGAAGGCAAGTTGACCGGCGATGGCGAGATCGATGTGTTCCGCGGTGGTGTCAGCCGCATTCTCGAAGAAACGCCGGTGCCGGTGATTCCACTGGCGCTGCAGGGGCTGTGGGGCAGTTTCTTCAGCCGCGATCCGGGCAAGGGGTTCTTCAAGCGCTTGTGGTCGCGGGTGACCATCGTCGCCGGTGCTTCCATCCCGGTGGAGGTGGCGCAGCCTGAGTTGCTGCGCGAGCAGGTCAGCCGCTTGCGCGGCGACCTGCGTTAGGCATAAGCCGTCAGCTGGCGCTGACTTTCAGGCCGATCAGGCCGGTAACGATCAGCGCCACACTGACCAGCCGCACCAGGGCCATGGATTCACCGAACAGGATGATCCCGGCGATCACTGTGCCGACGGCACCCACGCCGGTCCAGATGGCATAGGCGGTGCCCAGCGGCAGCTCTCTCATGGCTAGGCCCAGCAGGCCCAGGCTGATGACCATGGCGCCGACGGTTAGCACGGTGGGAAGCGGGCGGGTGAAGCCGTCGGTGTATTTGAGGCCGACAGCCCAGCCGACTTCGAACAGGCCGGCGAAGAACAGGATGATCCAGGACATGAGTGAGTCTCCATCGTTTGAATGATGGGGCCGTCCCCGTAATGGTCACGCGGTGCGTCGTGAGGTCGTCCTCACCGTGGGCATGATAGTGCAGCTGCAAGCTGCAAGCTGCAAGCAGTACGGCGTCGTATTGGGCGCCGCGGTACCGCTTTGATTTTTCTTGCAGCTTGCAGCTCCAAGCGTCAAACCCCTTGCGGAATCTCTTCGCCGCCCAGTGCTTCGAACAGCACCGGGAGGAATTCGCTGAAGGTCATCATCATCAGCAGGAAGCTGGCATCGAACTGCTGCGCCGCTTCATCGCCGCCATCCTGCTCGGCCTGCTCCTGCAGCAGTTCTTCGAACTTCAGGCGCTTGATCACCATTTTGTCGTCGAGCACGAAAGACAGCTTGTCCTGCCAGGCCAGGGCCAGCTGGGTAACCACCTTGCCAGTGCTCAGGTGCAGCTGGATTTCCTCGCCGGTCAGGTCCTGGCGCTTGCAGCGCACGATGCCGCCATCTTCGGCGGTGTCGCGCAACTCGCATTCATCCAGCACATAGAAACCTTCGGCAGCCTGCTGCGACTTGACCCAGTCGGTCATGGTCGCGGCCGGTGCGATCTTGACCGTGGCAGGGCGCACCGGCAGCGAGCCCATCACCTCACGCAGGGTCGACAGCAGGTCTTCGGCGCGCTTGGCGCTGGCCGAGTTGACCAGGATCATGCCCAGGCGCGGGGCGATGGCGGCGAAGATCATCGAGCGGCGGATGAACGCGCGCGGCAGGAAGGCCTGGATGATCTCGTCCTTGATCTGGTCGCGTTCCTTTTTATAGACCTTGCGCATCTGCTCGGTCTCGATCTCTTCGACCTTCTCTTTGACAGCATCGTTTACGACGCTGCTTGGCAGGATGCGTTCTTCCTTGCGCGCGGCAATCAGCAGGAACTCGCCACTGACGTGCACCAGGGGAGCGTCTTCGCCTTTGCCGAACGGCGCGACGAAACCATAAGTGGTCAGCTCCTGGCTGGCGCAGGGGCGGGCCGGCTTGCTGGCCAGGGCGGCCTCCAGTGCTTCAGCCTCGAACGGGACATCCTGGGTCAGGCGGTAGGTCAGCAGGTTCTTGAACCACATGAGGGTGAGTCTCTCCTTAATGCATAAGGGGGGCATTATTCTCCGTGCAGCCGTTCCAGGCCAGCCCTGTCATCGGGCCAGCAGCCATATAGAGGAAAGAAACCGTAGACGGCGCTAGGTCTTTGAAAGGCCTGAGAATTTTTTTTAGAAAAGTTGAAAAATGTGCTTGCCAGGGTGGCGCTCCCTCCGTAGAATGCGCGCCACACCGAGACGAAGGGTGATTAGCTCAGCCGGGAGAGCATCTGCCTTACAAGCAGAGGGTCGG
>NZ_MOMO01000073.1:0-1306 GCF_009933855.1 Pseudomonas sp. SG-MS2
GCCGCGCGCCACTGTCACCGCCTCGTCGCTTCTGCTCTACAGCAGCAAGGACGCGGGGGCCACATTTCAGCTCATCGACTCTGAGCTGATGGCGGCTTACACCCTGGCGGCAACCACAGCCATCCCAGAAACAAGCTTCGGAAACATCAGCCAAGATACGCCTTTGCGCCTTCAGGCGGGCGAGCAACTCTACGTGGGTTCCCAGGTGGCGCTGGCTGCCGGGATTCAGTTCCGCTCTGAAGGGGGCGACTTCTAATGAGCTTTGGTAATCCGTTGGGAAATCCGCTCGGGAATCCGCTAGGGCTTCCGCGGGCCAACAGCTCTGGCGCTGAGATTAATCCTCGAACCATTTATATCGCCGGTTCAACTACGCAGCACACAGAGGGAGTTTTCGAGATTCCGTCGGATGCTACGTTCGCAAGAGTCACGGTTATTGGCGGAGGGGGAGGTGGAAACTCATCTCGTGGCGGCGGCGGCGGCGGCCTGAGTCGATCCGCAGTTTTGAGGGTGCGACCGCGAGAAGTAATTTCTTACGCCATCACCCAAGGCTCTGCGCCGCAAACGGCAGGGGGTACGGCAACTGCTTTGTTCCGAGACTATAGCCTCATGGCTACTGGAGGTGCCGCAGGAGTCACCGGAGTGAATCTCGGCGGTGTTGGATCAGGTGGGGATATAAACAACTCTGGCGGTAAATCCGGCGCAGCCTCAGCAAACCAGTCTGGCGGCGGCGGCTGCGCCGGCATCAGCGGGCCAGGTGGTGATGGAGCGGTAGTCACTGGATCTAGCTCACGATACGCAGGTGATGGCGGGGGTGGAGGAGCGGCAGGTGATGCCAATAGTGCCTGTGGTGGCGGCGGTGGATTTGGTCAGCCTGGCGGTGACGCATGCACGGCTGGTCGAATTTACCACGCAATCCAAACCAATTTGAGCGGCCCAACCAAAGGATCTTCTATTCCTTCATATGGCGGCGGCGATGGAGGAAGATTCGGCGGCGGAGGCGGGGCGGGGACCAGAATCCCGACAGCGTATTCTGCCGGCGGTGTTGGCGGAATAATCATCGAGCTATGGTGACCATCATGATCAAAGTCCAAAACGGCATCGCCACCCGCGAACCCATCCCGGCCTTCCTCATCGGCTTGGCACCAGAGTCTCTGGCCGACCTGTCGTGGACTGATCCCCAGTTGGGCGTACAGGGCTGCGCGTGGTGGCCAGAGGAAAGCGCCGATGGAGAACTGGCCGCCGAAATGAAGTGGGGCACTGAGATTCTGACCCCGGACCTCGAGCGCCAGGTGGTCATCGTCACGCA
>NZ_MOMO01000074.1:0-72976 GCF_009933855.1 Pseudomonas sp. SG-MS2
ACCTGCTCAAGCAAGCCCAAGGCGAACAGGCAGCCTACCTTGAAACCCTCAAGAGCCTGGTTTCGGTCGACACCGGTACCGGCACAGAGCCCGGCCTTGCACAAGTCAGCGCCGCGCTGGTCAAGCGCCTCGAGGCATTGGGTGCCCAGGTGCAGACCCACCCTGCCCAACCGTCCGTGGGCGACAACATCGTCGGCACCTTCAAAGGTACCGGCAGCAAAAATTTTCTGCTCATGGTCCACTACGACACCGTGTTCGTCCCTGGCACCGTGGCCAAGCGCCCGTTCCGCGTGGATGGCCCACGCGCCTACGGCCCAGGCGTTGCCGACGCCAAGGGTGGCGTGGCGATGATCCTGCATGCACTCAAACTGCTGCAACAGCAAGACTTCAAGGGTTACCGCACGCTCACCGTGCTGTTCAACCCGGACGAGGAAATGGGTTCGGCCGGGTCGAAACAGATCATCGCCGAACTGGCGCGCAAGCATGACTACGTGTTCTCTTACGAGCCACCGGACAAGGACGCCGTGACGGTCGCCACCAATGGCATCAACCGCCTCAGGCTCGAGGTCAAGGGCCGTGCCTCGCACGCAGGCTCGGCCCCCGAAGAGGGGCGCAACGCGTTGACCGAACTGGCCCACCAGTTGCTCCAGCTCAAAGACCTGGGTGATGCCAGCAAAGGCACCACGGTGAACTGGACCCTGGCCAAAGCCGGCGAAAAGGCCAACATCATCCCGGCATTGGCCACTGCCGAAGCGGACATGCGTTACTCGGACCTGAGCGAGACCGACCGGGTGCAGGGGGACGCTCAGCGCATCGTGAAAAAACTGCTGGTCGCCGATACCCAAGCGACCGTCACCGTCGAAAAAGGCCGCCCACCCCTGGCACGCAATGACGCATCGGCGAAGCTGGCCCAGACTGCCCAGCAGCTGTATGCCGAGGTCGGCCACAAGATCGAGCCGATTGCCATGCGCTTCGGCACCGATGCCGGCTATGCCTACGTACCGGGCAGCGACAAGCCGGCGGTACTGGAAACCCTGGGCGTGGTCGGCGCGGGGCTGCATGGTGACGACGAGTACATCGAGCTGAGCAGTGTGGCGCCGCGCTTGTACCTGACGGTCGCGATGATCCGGCATCTGGCGCAATAATAAAGGTACTTCCACAACTGCCCTATGGGCCGCCGGCAATCCGGCGCCCTCAGGGTCACCTCACCCCCACCCGTCCATGCGCATCGTCGCCCGCACCAGCCGCTGCTCCTCCTGCTCGATCTCGCGCAAACTGTCGCGAATCCCGTTGATGTGTTCGCGCGCCGCCCGCTGCGCCTGCTCCGGCAATTGCTCCATCACTGCGTGATACAGCCGCGCATGTTGGCGGTCGATCTGGCGCTTCTGCGCGGGGCGGCAATACAGGTTGTTGACCGATGCGAACACCGTGTTCAAGGTCAGGTCGCTGAGCGACTGCAGGGTGTGCACCAGCACCGGGTTGTGCGAGGCCTCGCTGATCGCCCGGTGGAATGCATGGTCGCGGTGGGCGTGCTCACGCGCATCCAGCCCTTCGGGCGCTGCGTGGGCGGCGAGCATGTCTTCGTAGCGACGGCGGATCAGCAGGCGATCAACATCGGTGGCACGCAACGCTGCCAGGCGTGCGGACTCGGCCTCGAGCAGCGCGCGCACTTCCAACAGGTCGAACAAGGTGCGCGGTTGCGAGCTGAACAGGTGCATCAGCGGGGTGACGCCCACCTGCTGCCCGGTCAGGTCGGCGACGAACGAACCGCGCCCCTGCTCGGTGTCGATGATGCCGCGCCCGCGCAGGATGCGCAGGCCTTCACGCAGTGCCGAGCGTGAACAGCCGAGCTTTTCCACCAGGCGTCGCTCCGAAGGCAAGGCCTGCCCCACCTTGAGCACACCCTCGACGATCAACCGTTCGACCCGCTCGGCAACCTGGTCGGCGACCTTGGCCTTGCCTTCAGCAACCATGTGCACCCCCTCAACTGGTAGGACCACTTCCATAGCCTGCGCCAATCTACGCATCCCAACCGGTAAATAACCAGCACCTGCCGGAAAAACTGGTAGGACCAGTGCGCTGCAGGCTCGACCTGAGGCAACGGGGCGCGCAGGCTGAGGGGGTGAACGGTTTACCCACAACAACAAAAACTGCCGTTGAGTGAGCCTGATGAACATTCTCTACGACGAACGGGTCGATGGCGCGCTGCCTGCCGTGGACCAGCCGGCCCTGCTGCAGGCCTTGCGCGAAGCGCTGCCCGACCTTGAGATCCTGCATAGGGGCGAAGACCTCACACCTTACGAATGCGACGGCCTCTCTGCTTACCGCACCGTGCCCCTGATGGTGGTGCTGCCCGAGCGTCTGGAGCAGGTGCAGACGCTGCTCAGGCTCTGCCACCTACGCGGCGTGCCCGTCGTGGCGCGTGGTGCCGGCACGGGCTTGTCAGGCGGCGCATTGCCACTGGCCAAGGGCATCCTGCTGGTCATGGCACGCTTCAACCGCATTCTTGAAGTCAACCCGCAAGGCCGTTTCGCCCGGGTTCAGCCGGGGGTGCGCAACCTGGCCATTTCCCAGGCAGCGGCGCCCTATGGCCTTTACTACGCGCCAGACCCCTCTTCGCAAATCGCCTGCTCCATCGGCGGCAATGTCGCTGAAAACGCCGGAGGCGTGCACTGCCTGAAGTACGGTTTGACCGTACACAACCTGCTCAAGGTGGAGATCCTCACCGTCGAAGGCGAACGCCTGACCTTGGGCAGCGATGCCCTCGACAGCCCAGGCTTCGACTTGCTGGCACTGTTCACCGGTTCCGAAGGCATGCTCGGGATCGTCACCGAAGTGACCGTCAAACTGCTGCCCAAGCCCCAGGTCGCCCGGGTCCTGCTGGCCAGTTTCGACAGCGTGGAAGACGCCGGCCGGGCCGTGGCCGACATCATTGCTGCCGGGATCATCCCCGGTGGCCTGGAAATGATGGACAACCTGGCGATCCGCGCCGCCGAAGACTTCATCCACGCCGGCTACCCGGTAGAGGCTGCGGCGATCCTTTTGTGCGAACTCGATGGTGTCGAGGCCGACGTGCAGGACGACTGCGAGCGTGTGGCAGCGATACTGCAGCAGGCCGGTGCCCGCGAGGTGCGCCTGGCCTGCGACGAGGCCGAGCGCGTGCGCTTCTGGGCAGGCCGCAAGAACGCATTCCCGGCGGTGGGGCGCATCTCGCCGGACTACTACTGCATGGACGGGACCATCCCGCGCCGCGAACTGCCGCGCGTGCTCAAGGGCATCAGCGAACTGTCCGCGCAGTACGGCCTGCGCGTTGCCAACGTGTTCCACGCCGGCGACGGCAACATGCACCCACTGATCCTGTTCGATGCCAACCTGCCCGGCGAACTGGAACGCGCCGAAGCCATCGGCGGGCGCATCCTTGAACTGTGCGTGGCAGTGGGCGGCAGCATCACCGGCGAGCATGGCGTGGGCCGCGAGAAAATCAACCAGATGTGCGCGCAGTTCAACAGCGACGAAATCACCCTGTTCCATGCCGTGAAGGCAGCGTTCGATCCCAAAGGGCTGCTCAACCCGGGCAAGAACATCCCCACCCTGCACCGCTGCGCCGAGTTCGGTGCCATGCATGTGCATCACGGCCAACTGCCCTTCCCTGACCTGGAGCGCTTCTGATGAGCCTGGACCGCGATATGAGCCAGGACCTGCTCGAACAGGTCAACCAGGCCTTGAACCTGAACACCCCGCTGCGCATTCAGGGCAGCAACAGCAAAGCCATGCTGGGGCGCCCGGTGGTCGGGGAGCTCGTCGATACCCGCGGCCACCGCGGCATCGTCAGTTACGACCCGACCGAGCTGGTGCTCACCGCTCGCGCCGGTACGCCACTGCAAGAGATCGAGGCGGCGCTGTTCGAGGCCGGGCAGATGCTGCCATGCGAACCGCCCCACCTCGGCGCCGGGGCGACCCTGGGCGGCATGGTAGCAGCGGGGCTGTCCGGGCCCCGTCGGCCCTGGGCCGGGTCGGTACGCGACTATGTGCTCGGCACGCGGGTCATTACCGGCCACGGCAAGCTGCTGCGCTTTGGCGGTGAGGTGATGAAAAACGTCGCCGGTTACGACGTCTCGCGGCTGATGGCCGGCAGCTTCGGCTGCCTGGGCCTGCTGACCGAAGTGTCGCTGAAGGTGCTGCCACGGCCGCGGCAATGCCTGAGCCTGCGCCTGCCGATGGACCGCCATCAGGCCCTGGCCGAACTGGCCGAATGGGGTCAGCAGCCGTTGCCGATCAGCGCAGCCTGCCACGACGGCGAAGCACTGTACCTGCGCCTGGAAGGCGGTGAAGGCTCGGTGCAATCGGCCCGCCAGCGCCTGGGCGGCGACGTGCTCGACAGCCCGTTCTGGAGTGACCTGCGCGAGCAGCGCCTGGCCTTCTTCGAGGGCCCCGAACCGCTGTGGCGCCTATCGGTGCCCATCGCCACCGCCGAACTGGACCTGCCGGGGCGCCAGCTGATCGACTGGGGCGGCGCGCAGCGCTGGCTGAAGTCCGGCGCCCCCGCAGCGGCGATCCGCGAGCAGGTGGCCAAGGCCGGCGGCCACGCCATCGGCTATGCCCAAGGCGAGCACAGCAGTGCACCACTGCCGGCCGCGCTGATGCGTTATCACCACGCCCTCAAGCGTCAACTCGACCCCCAGGGCCTGTTCAACCCTGGCCGCCTGCACCCGGACCTGTGAGGCCACGCCATGCAAACCAACCTGAGCGACACCGCCAAGCGCCTGGCCCGCGCCGAAGAGGCCGAGAGCATCCTGCGCGCATGCGTGCACTGTGGCTTCTGCACGGCCACCTGCCCCACCTACCAGTTGCTCGGCGATGAACTGGACGGACCGCGCGGGCGCATCTACCTGATCAAGCAAGTGCTCGAAGGTGCGCCGGTCACCGCCAGTACCCAACTGCACCTGGACCGCTGCCTGACCTGCCGCAACTGTGAGACCACCTGCCCATCAGGGGTCAAATACCATGACCTGCTGGACATCGGCCGCGCCGTGGTCGAACAGCAAGTGCCCCGCCCGGTCGGCCAGCGCCTGCTGCGCCAAGGTTTACGCGCAGTGGTGCCGCGCCCGGCGCTGTTCAAGGCGCTGACCCGCGCAGGCCAAGCCTTGCGCCCAGTCCTGCCGGGCACACTCAAGCGCAAGTTGCCCGCCCAGGTGGCCTCCCCTGGCAAACGCCCGGCGGTGCGCCACGCGCGCCGCGTGCTGCTGCTAGAAGGCTGCGTACAGCCGGCCCTGTCGCCCAACACCAACGCCGCCACCGCGCGGTTGCTGGACCGCCTGGGCATCAGCGTGGAACCTGCATTCGAAGCTGGCTGCTGTGGCGCGGTTGATTACCACCTCAATGCCCAGGAGCAAGGCCTGCAGCGTGCCCGGCGCAACATCGATGCCTGGTGGCCCGCCATCGACGCGGGCGCCGAAGCCATCGTGCAGACCGCCAGCGGCTGCGGCGCCTTCGTGCGTGACTACGGCCACCTGCTGGAGAAGGATCCGCTTTACGCGGCCAAGGCAGCGCGGGTCAGCGCGCTGTCACGCGACCTGGTGGAAGTGCTGCGCGACGAGCCGGTCGAGCAACTGGGCGTGTGCGCCGAACAACGCCTGGCTTTTCATTGCCCGTGCACCCTGCAGCACGCCCTCAAGCTCGGCGGCCAGGTGGAGAGCCTGCTGGCCCGGCTTGGCTTCACCCTCACCGCAGTGCCCGACGGCCATTTGTGCTGCGGCTCTGCCGGGACCTACTCGCTGACCCAGCCCGAACTGTCGCGGCAACTGCGCGACAGCCGACTCAACGCGCTGGAAAGCGGCAAGCCGCAACTCATCGCCACCGCCAACATCGGTTGCCAGACCCACCTCGACGGTGCCGGACGCACACCGGTACGGCACTGGATCGAAATCGTCGAAGCAGCCCTGAACCAGGAGAACAGCCATGCATAGCAAGTCCGTGATCGGCCAGGTCGAAGTTGCCCGCCTGCTTGCAGCCGCCCGCCAGGAGGCCCTGGCGCACCAGTGGAAGGTCACCATCGCGGTGGTCGACGACGGCGGCCATCCGCTTGGCCTGGAGCGCATGGACGGCTGCGCGGCAGCCAGCGCCTACATCGCCGTTGAAAAGGCTCGCAGCTCGGCCTTGGGGCGCAAGGAAACGCGCGATTACGAACAGATGGTCAACGGCGGGCGCACCGCGTTCGTCACCGCGCCGCTGCTGACCAGCCTGGAGGGCGGCGTGCCGTTGCGGGTGGATGGCCAGGTGGTCGGCGCCATCGGTGTATCCGGGGTCAAGCCTGAACAGGATGCCCAGGTGGCCAAGGCCGGGGCGGCGGCCATCACGTAATCCGCGCCTTGACAGCTCACCGCCAACAGAAGAGCCGGGCCGCGGTTGGCTTTTGCAGGTCGACCGCTTGCAAGCCACCCGGCACCTCTCTACACGTTCAGAAAATTCCTACCCATCCTCTCGGAAGCGTCCTACTTGCCGCGCACCACCATGGAAAACATGATCGGCACTTGTGTCCCAGAGGAAGCTGCGCATGCATCCACACACCCGCACCACTGCCGAGTTGCGCAGCGCCCTGCGCGAGCTGCTGGCCCATGATGTCAGCAACCCTGACGACGACCCGCACTGGTCGGGAGTACTGTTCTTTTGTGCCACCGACGAGCGCACGCGGGGGCTGATCGAACGCATCGAGTTGCTGGCCAGCGAATTGTTTTTCGACGCGTGTGGCCGCCTCATCGCGCACCGCATCCGTAACATCGCTGTCGAGGGCGTTTGCATCAAGCAAAAGCGCAAGGCGCCAGCCGATGAGACGGTGATCCGTATTGCGCTGCTGGACAAGGGCTATATCACGGTGAGTACCGCACGATTCTGAAGCCAGCAGGCGACTGGGACGCTGCTGCGGTGCCGTTGATTCATTTTTGCCTTGCTTTGTTTTTCTTTTGCTTTTGCTTCTAAGTGCGCGGTATGCCAGGCACCGCCGATTGCGACTTCAGGAGGCCGAGCGCAGGTCTTGCGCAGGGAGGTGACGGGCATGGATGCCCGTCAAGCGCTTCGGCCCATGGCTGGGCCGTGCAGGCGCTGAGGCCGGCCAGGCTGGGCCAACGCTACTGCCCAACCAACCTAGCCCGGTATCTCCCCGGGCTTTGCCCCGTCCACTTCTTGAACGCCCGATGAAACGCACTGGGCTCCTGAAACCCCGCCTGCTCGGCGATTTCGGCAATGCTCATCACCCCCTCACGCAAACGCTCAAAGGCCATGGCGCGACGCACCTCATCCTTGATCTGCTGATACGAACGCCCTTCGCGCTCCAACTGGCGGCGGAAAGTGCTGGCACTGATCCCCTGCTGCTCAGCCATGGCCGCCAGCGTCGGCCATTGCCCATAGCGCCGGGCACGCAGATGCCGGTACACCTGGGCCACCAACCCATTCTGGTTGCGAAAGCGGATCACCAGGCCCTGGGGCGCGCTACGCAGAAAGGTTTTCAGACCGGCCAGGTCCTGGACCACCGGCAGACGCAGATAAGCGCTGTCGAACTCAACCTCGGTGCGCCCGCTGCCCAGGCGCAAGTCCGGCCCCCACAGCAGCAGGTCGTCGTCCTGGGCCGGGCGCGCCACTGCCAGTTCGGTGCGGTCGATGGCCAGACGGCGCCCGGCCAGCCAGCACAGCAGGCCAACCACCAGCACCAGATAGGTCTCCTCGGCATAAACCCGGGTCAACGGGTCGGCAATGCCCGAGTGCACGCTGATCACCGCCCGCCCGGCGCGCACCGTCAGGCTGCCGCGCAGGTCATGCAGGAACAGGCTGAAATTGCCCAAGCATTGGCGCAGTGCCTTGTCCAGGTTCGGCTCCTGGATAAGGCCGCGACAGATCAGGGCAAAGCTGCCCAGCGGCATGCCATGGCTGTCGAGGCGAAAGAACTCATCGTCCAGTTGCTGGATCTGCGTCAGCCACAATTGGGCGAACGCCTTGGCCGGTACGCGGGCCTGCGGCTGATCGAGCAGCGCCGGGTCGATGCCCACCGCGCGCAGATGGGCGTCACGCGCCAAGGGCTGGTCGCGCAGGGCATGAAACATGGCATTGAGAAAGTACACGGCGACCGAATCGCTATCGCGCATGGCGTTATTCGCTGTCTATGCTGAGTGGCAAAAAGTGCCAGGTTGACTGAACAGATCCGGCATAGGCTGGAACAGGGCCTTTGCCTAGACTCGGACTCAACGAGGGAGCGCCGGCCATTCTCGCAGAGCCTGGCCCGCTTCCGCCATGCCTTCGCAATCGGAGCCTCTATGAGCAGCGCAGAAATCTACGTCGTCAGTGCCGTCCGTTCCGCCATCGGTGGTTTTGGTGGCTCGCTCAAGGACCTGCCGCTGGCAGACCTCGCCACTGCCATCAGCCGCGCCGCCCTCGAACGCTCGGGCGTAGCACCTGAGCAGGTCGGCCATGTGGTCATGGGTAATGTCATCCCCACCGAGCCACGCGATGCTTACCTGTCGCGGGTCGCCGCGATGAGCGCTGGCATCCCCAAGGAAACCCCGGCGTTCAACGTCAACCGCCTGTGCGGTTCGGGCCTTCAGGCCATCGTTTCCGCTACCCAGTGCCTGCTGCTGGGTGATGCCGATGTGGCCCTGGCCGCCGGTGCCGAGTCCATGAGCCGTGGCCCTTACTTGCTGCCACAGGCCCGCTGGGGAGCGCGCATGGGCGACCTGCAAGGCATCGACTACACCGTCGGCGTTCTGCAGGACCCGTTCGAACACTTCCACATGGGCATCACGGCGGAAAATGTCGCCGCCAAGCACGGCATCACCCGCCAGATGCAGGATGAACTGGCCCTGACCAGCCAGCGCCGCGCCGCCCGTGCCATCGCTGAAGGCCGCTTCGCCAGCCAGATCGTGCCGCTGGAACTGAAAACCCGCAAAGGCACCGTCGAGTTCGCCGTTGACGAACACGTACGCGGCGATGTGACCGCCGAACAGCTGGCCGGCATGAAGACCGTCTTCAAGAAAGACGGCACCGTTACCGCCGGCAACGCCAGCGGCATCAACGACGGCGCTGCCGGCCTGGTGCTGGCGACCGGTGACGCCGTACGCCGCCTGGGCCTCAAGCCGCTGGCGCGCCTGGTGGCCTACGCCCATGCCGGCGTCGAGCCCGAGCTGATGGGCCTGGGGCCGATTCCGGCAACACGCAAAGCGCTGGAAAAGGCCGGCCTGAACATCAGCGACCTGGACGTGATCGAGTCCAATGAAGCCTTCGCCGCCCAAGCCTGTGCCGTGGCCCGCGCGCTGGACTTCGACCCGCAGAAGGTCAACCCGAACGGGTCCGGCATTTCCCTGGGCCACCCGGTGGGTGCCACCGGGGCGATCATTGCCACCAAGGCCATCCATGAACTGCAGCGCATTCAGGGCCGCTACGCGTTGGCCACCATGTGCATTGGCGGCGGCCAGGGCATCGCCGTCGTCTTCGAGCGCGTCTGAGGGAACTTGCAACATGAGCATTGAACAGATCGCCGTGATCGGCGCCGGCACCATGGGCAACGGCATCGCGCAAGTCTGCGCGGTGGCCGGCTATCAGGTGCTGCTGGTGGATGTCGCCGAGGCCGCACTAGAGCGCGGCGTCGCCACCCTGAGCAAAAACCTGGAGCGCCAGGTCAACAAGGGTACCCTCGATGCTGAGCGCGCCAGCGCAGCCAAAGCGCGCATCAGCACCAGCACCGATTATGCCCGCTTGAGCACTGCGCAACTGGTGATCGAGGCGGCGACCGAAAACCTGCAGCTCAAGCAACGCATCCTTCAGCAAGTGGCTGCCAACGTGGCGCCCGATTGCCTGATTGCCACCAACACCTCGTCACTGTCGGTGACCCAGCTGGCGGCCAGTATCGAGCACCCTGAGCGGTTCATCGGCGTGCACTTCTTCAACCCGGTGCCGATGATGGCCCTGGTCGAGATCATCCGTGGCCTGCAAACCAGCGACAGCACCTATGCCCAGGCCCTGCTGGTTACCGAGAAGCTCGGCAAGACGCCGATCACTGCCGGTAACCGCCCGGGCTTCGTGGTCAACCGCATCCTGGTGCCGATGATCAACGAAGCGATCTTCGTGCGCCAGGAGGGCCTGGCCAGTGCCGAAGACATCGACACCGGCATGCGCCTGGGTTGCAACCAGCCGATCGGCCCGCTGGCGCTGGCCGACCTGATTGGCCTGGACACCTTGCTGGCGATCATGGAAGCCTTCCATGAGGGCTTCAACGACAGCAAGTACCGCCCTGCCCCACTGCTAAGGGAAATGGTCGCGGCCGGCTGGCTGGGGCGCAAGAGCGGCCGCGGCTTCTTCACCTACTGAGGAGCTAACAGCATGCCCCCGGTCAATGCCGCGATGCGCTGTGCCAATTTTGAAGAGCGACGTGACCGGGCCATGGCGCTGTTCGCCGAGAAGGGCTTCGGCCAGGTGAGCATGCGCGAACTGGCGGCACATCTGGGCGTGACCGCAGGTTCGCTGTATCAGCACTTCCCGAGCAAGCAGGACTTGCTGTACGACCTGATCGAAGAGTTGTACGAGGAGCTGCAGGCAACGCTGGAGCTTGGCCGCCGTGCTACAGCGCGCGGCGGTTCGGCGTTGGCTTGCCTGATTGCAGCGCACTGGCAACTGCATGCCGAACGGCCCCTGCAGTTTCGCCTGGCCGCACGGGACTTCTGCTGCCTGAGCGAAGCGCAGCAAACGCGCCTGGCGTTGTTGCGCAAACGTTATGAGACAGGGTTGCTGCGGTTGATCGCACCGCAGGCGAAACTGCCCGACGCAGCATTGGCGGCGACGGCGCAGGTGGTGGCGACGTTGCTCAACCAGTTGCCTGGGATGCTGAAGGCTTTGCCTGAGGAACAAGGGTTGGGGTTGATGGAAAGCCTGCTGGTTGGGGGAATTGAGCGAACATTGCGCTAGCCCACCGTACCGCTCGATCAGCCAGGCTCTACATCTTCACCACCTCAACAAACGCGGGCCAAGCACTGCTCCCATCAACGTGGGCACCGACATCCCCAGCACGTACCAGGTCCCCCAGAACGGCACCTGCATTTCCGGGCAGTGCAGGCAGTAAACCAAGGTTGCGGTCGCACCGGCGAGCAGGCCCGCGGCTGCGCCAGCCTGGCGCAGCCGCGTCGGTGCCAGGCCACGCAATGCCCAGAACAGGGTGATGAACACCGGCACGCACAGCAGCGTGATGTTCAACGCGCAGGTGCGCCAGGTACGCCCAAAGATCAAATCGGCACGGGCTTCGACCGGAGCCCCGAACAGGCTGATCGCAGCTCCCAGCCAGACCAGCAGCAACGGTAGCCCGAGCAGTTGCCACACCATCCCGCCGCGCACGCCGGGCCTGGCCAGGCGCTGCGTCAACGACAGCCCGAGCAGCGCCAGGCTGGCGGGCAAGGCCAGCTTGGCCCAGAACAGCGGCGTACGCGCCACTTCGGCAAGGTCGCTGCGCACGCCGTAGACGGCCACCGTCATCAGCACCGCAGCCAGTGTGCCTGCTAGCAACGCCAGCGCCAGGCGCCGTGCCAGCGCATGACGGCCCACCGGCGCTTCACCAGCAGCCAGCAGGGTAATCAGTTCATCAGTCTTCATGCTCTTCACTGCCTCGAATCAGCTTGGCCAGCGCCTTGAGCCCCCGGTGTATCCCCACCTTGACCGCCGAACAGGAAAGCCCGGTGATACGCGCAGTCTCCTCCACCGAAAGCCCTTCGAGCTTGACGTGGACAATGGGCAAGCGTTGGCGCGCCGGCAACCGCCCCAACAGCTTGCCCAGATCGCGGCTGGCCTGGGCAGGCGCTTCATCACTGGTGGCGAACAGGTCACTGTCGTCTTCCAGCACCTCGTGCAACGCGTCGTGGTGCGCGTAGCGGCGCAGGTAATCTGCCAGCTTGTAACGGGCAATCGCTTGTACCCACGCCGTCAGCGGCTGTTGCGGCTGGTAGGTATGACGTGCGTTATGCACGGCCAGCAACACTTCCTGCAGCAAGTCTTCGATTTCGGCCGGGCGCTGCTGCAGCCGCCGCCGCAGAAACCCACGCACATGCACCGCCAGCGCCGCAAGGAATTCGCGGTAGGCCCGTGCATCGCCCGCCAGCCCGCGCAGCAGCAAGCCCTGCAACTGCGACTCGCGTGCGCCGAGGTGGTCCTGAGAGTTAGTTCGTTGCATGGGGGGCCAAGGTTACACCGTCTGTAGTTTTTTCTTTTATCGAACCTTAGCCGCTGCTGCGCTTTTCAGCGCATGGGTCAGGGCAAATGCAGCAACCTGAAAATATTTTCGCGGGCCTGTAACCGCAGCAGCGGCCACCGCGAACTAGTCCATGAGCCTTCGGTACATCACCACGGCCCCATTCTCTGGAGACACCCCCATGAATACCCTCGCCCTTACCACTGCCGCCCTGGCCCTTGCTTCCATGGCCAGCGTCGCCACCGCCGCCGATACCACCAGCAACGGTGCAGCCATGGAAAAATGCTACGGCGTCGCCATGGCCGGCAAGAACGACTGCAAAGCCGGTGCCGGCACCAGTTGCGCAGGCAGCTCCAAAAAAGACTACGACGGCATGGCCTGGAAAAACGTCCCGGCCGGCACCTGCACCTCGATCAAGACGCCCAATGGCATGGGTTCACTGACCCCGATCAAGTCTTGAGCAGAGGCCGCCGACCATGAACCGAACTGCCCCTCTGGGCGCCGGGCTCGGGCTCAAGGCTGAACACTTTGCCCAGGCCTTGGCCTGCGATGCAGAAGGCCTGTGGTATGAGGTGCATCCAGAGAACTACATGGTCGGCGGGCCGCGCCTGGCGTGGCTGCAGCGCATCGCCGAACGCCATGCGCTGTCGCTGCACGGCGTTGCGCTGTCACTGGCAGCGGACGCCGAACCGGACATCACCCACCTGCGCCGGTTGCGCGTGCTGATCGACCAGGTAAACCCGGTGCTGGTGTCGGAGCACCTGGCTTGGTCCACCTGGCGTGACCAGTATCACCCCGACCTGCTGCCGTTCCCCCGCAGCCACGAAGCCTTGGCACGCATCAGTGAGAATATCCTGCGCACCCAGGATGCCCTGGGGCGCTGCATCGCCATCGAAAACCCCAGCCACTACCTGCAACTGCAAGGGCACGACCTGGACGAAATCGAGTTCCTCGGCGAGCTGGTGCGCCGCACCGGCTGCACGCTGTTGCTGGACATCAACAATGTTCATGTCAGCGCCCACAACCTGGGTTTCAACGCCCAGGGCTACCTCGACCGCTTCCCGGCCCATGCCATCAGCGAAGTGCACCTGGCCGGCCACAGCCACGACGACCAAGGCACACTGCTCATCGACTCGCATGATGCAGCCATTGCCGAACCGGTCTGGGCGTTGTACCGCCGGCTGATCGCGCGCATCGGCGCGCGCCCGACACTGATCGAACGCGACGGCAACCTCCCCGCCTTCGATGAACTGCTTGCCGAACGGGCGATTGCCCAGTCTACCCTCGACCACGCAGGAGCCTTGCCATGAACCTGCCACTTGGCCAGTTCCAGGATGCCTTCATCGACGCACTCTACCTGCGCCCTGCTCCGCTGCTGCACAACCTGACACGCCAACCGGCGTTCGCGGTCTACCGCAATACCGTGATGGCCGGCTGCGTGGACGCACTGCGCGCCAACTTCCCCAGTGTCGAAACTCTGGTCGGCGCCGGCTGGATGCAGCAAGCCGCTGCCGCCTACGCACAACACACCCCACCTGACGACGCACGGCTGATCCGCTACGGTGCGACGTTCGCGGCGTTTCTGCAAGACAGCCAGGCCAGCCACGGGCTGCCCTACCTGGCCGATGTCGCACGCCTGGACTGGTATTGGTGCGAAGTGTTCGCCGCCGACGAGCAACCTTGCCTGGCCCTGGCCGACCTGGCAGGCATGACGGCCAGCGACCTGGGTCGCAGCCACCTGCGGCCGCGCCAGAGCGTGCGCTGGCAGTGGTGCGACGCTCACCCGGCACTTAGCCTGTGGCGCTGCAGCCGCGAAGGCCTGGCATGGCCACAGTCGCAACCCTGGGTGGCAGAAGGCGCACTGTTGAGCGCCGACCAGGACGGCGTGAACCATCAGCCACTCGAGGCCGGTGGCTGCACGTTCCTGGATGCCTGCGCAGCCGGTCACACACTGGAAAGCGCCTCGCAACTTGCCCTGCAACGCCAGCCTGGCCTCAACTTCACCAGCCTGCTCGGTCGCCTGATGCAGGCCCGGGTCTTTCTCCCGCTTTCATTCGATTGAAGGAACGGCCATGGACACCCTGCGCCCCCCAGCTCCACCCATTGGCCTGCGCCAACGCTGGAACGGCCTTGCCGACTGCCTGCAACGGCTGCTCAACGACAGTGCGTTGTGCCTGGTCGCGCGGTTGGGCATCGCCTCGATATTCTTCCTGTCAGGCCGCACCAAGGTCGAGGGTCTGCTGAGCATCACGCCCAGTACCTACGAGCTGTTCCAGAGCGAGTATGCCTTGCCGCTGCTTTCGCCCTGGCTCGCAGCCCACCTGGCAACCTACGCCGAGCACCTGTTCCCACTGCTACTGGTGCTGGGCCTGTTCACCCGGCTTTCAGCGCTTGCCCTGCTCGGCATGACAGCGGTCATCCAGATATTCGTCTACCCGGACGCCTGGCCTACTCACCTTTCGTGGGCTGGCCTGCTGCTGTTGCTGATAGGCCGGGGTGCCGGCGCTCTGTCACTGGACCGGTTGCTACGGCTGCATTGAGCCCAGCCGGCCAGCTACCACTTGGCAGGCGCAGCGTGTCGGGTGAAGAACACTCACGCGGCTTTTCCATTAAACTCTTCGCAGCCCACGTTGTCTTGGTACCGCACTGTTGCACCCACCCTAGCGGTACACCCCAAGATGAAGCACCCCGCCACATTCACCCAAGGTTCATTGACCCACCACGTACGGGTAATGGCGTTTACCAGTGCGCTGAGCCTGCTGGCGATTTTCCTGACCGACATTCTCACGCTCACGTATGTCGCCCTGCTGCATGACGAAGTACTCATTGCTGCGGTAGGCATCGCCAAGACCCTGGCCTTTTTCAATTCAAGCCTGGTGGCGGGCATTGTCGTCGCTGCAGGCACCATGATCTCCCGCAGGGTCGGCCAGGGTTCGAGCGCCTCGGTGCCTGTGCTGACCAGCCACATGCTGATCCTCGCCGCGCTGGTCTCGGCCAGTGTGTCTGCACTGCAGTGGTATAACCTGGACTTCTTCGCCGGCCTGGTGGGGGCCGATGCGCCCGCCTCACCGCTTGCCCGGCAATTCATTGCCATGACGCTGGTGGCGTCGGTGCTGATGGCGCTCACTCAGGCCACGGCCCAAGTGCTCCGGGCGCAAGGTTTGAGCGGGCGCGCGCTGGCAGTGGTGCTGGCCAGTGCCGCCTGCCTGGCCATCGTCGACCCGATACTGATCTTTGGTCTGGACCTGAAACTGTTGGGCGCCGGCCTTTCCTGCCTGGTGGCAGCCACAGCAGGCAGCCTGACGGGCCTGTACCTGGTCAGGGCCCATGTCGGCCTTGCCACGCGCATACGCCTACGCCTGCTGCGGCTGTATGGCGCACGCATCATGCGCATTGCCTTGCCTTACACCCTCGCCAACCTGGCGATGCCCGTCGCCCTGACCTACACCATGGCGCAGCTGGCACTGTTCGGGGTCTCGGTCATGGCTGGCATGGCGGTGATGGACAGAGTGCTGCAGATTACCTACTGCCTGTACTTCGCCTTGCCGGGCGCGCTGGTGCCGATCCTGGCACAGAACCTGGGCGCGCACCGCCATGCGCGTTCACAGGCAGCCTTGCACAGCGCCGCCAGGCTGGTGGTGGTGTACGGCCTGGTCGCCTGGGCAGTGCTGGCAAGCGCCGCGCCGTGGCTTGGCCATGCCTTCACGCTGTCAGGCCCGGGGCAGGCGCTGATCGAGGACCTGTGCCGGTACGGGCCGGGGCTGTGGGTCATCATGGGCCTGGACTTCATCGCCATTTCGCTGTTCATCTGCCGCGGCCAGGCAGGGTGGGTGGCCTTCTACGCCTGGCTTCGCGCCACCTTGGGTACCCTGCCCTTCGTCACCGCAGGCGCAGCGCTGCAAGGTGCCAACGGCATCATGCTCGGGCTGTGGGTCGGCAATGCCCTGGTCGCACTGGCCAGCGTCGCCACGGCCATCCTGATCAACCGCCCAGGCGCATACCGGGCGCACGAACCCTAGAACTTTTGCCATAATCGCCCTCGCCGCTTCAGCGGAACCGGCACACCACCCACCACAGCTTGAAGTTGGTTTATGTCAGGTCAGGATCACGAAAGCGAAGCGTCCAGCACACCGGTCACCAAACGCCGCCGCGCCCCCAAGGGCGAAATGCGCCGCGCCGCCCTGCTGGATGCGGCCACCGCCGTGTTCGCCAAAGACGGTTATGCAGCGGCCTCCATGCGCGATGTGGCCGAAATCGCCGGCATCACTACGGTCGGGTTGTTGCACCACTTCCCCAACAAGGTGTCGTTGCTGCAGGCCTTGCTCGATCGGCGCGATCGGCGAGTGACGGAGAAGTTTGCCGAGCTGGAGATGGCGCCGACGCTTGCGAATTTCCTGGCGTTCGTGCGCATGAGCATGAACTTCAGCGTGCAGAACCTGCTTGAATGCCAGGCTTCGATGATGATCAGCGTCGAAAGCCTGTCCGAGCAGCACCCGGCCTGGCCCTGGTACAAGGAGAAATTCGCGCTGACCCACGCCCACGCCCAGGCGCACCTGGCGGCGCTGGTCGAGCATGGCGAGGTGCGCAAGGACATTGATGCGAAGGCGTTGGCGACCGAGATCTTCGCCGTGATGGATGGCCTGCAGATCCAGTGGCTGCGCGCCCCGGACCAGGTCGACGTCGAAGCGGTCTTCGACGCCTACCTGCTACGCCTTGCCTCTTGCATCAAGGCCTAGTGCGACGGTCAGTAAGCCTGGCTGTCGCTGACCTGCACCGCCGCTTGCAGCGGCGCCGGTAGTGGGTTGCTGTCACGCGTGGTCAGGTGTTGCGGCATGAGCGTGACCAGCGTGCGCTGCAGCGTGAGGTTTTCCGAGTCCGGGCCGACCCACACCTTGAACTTGCCGGCATCGACGTCCCAACTGTCGGTGTTCTGCACGAAGTACGCCAGCGAGCGCGAGTCGATCGGCAAACTCACGGTCTTGCTCTGGCCCGGCTCCAGGTACACCTTGGTAAAGCCCTTGAGCTCCTTCTTCGGGCGGTCGACTTGCGGGGCGATCGGCTGAATGTACAGCTGCGCGACCTCAAAGCCCGCCTTGTCACCCGTGTTGGTCAGGGTGAACGTGGCGTTCACGGTGTTGCCCGGGGTCATCACATTGGTCGAGAGCTTCAAGTCCGAATAGCCGAACGTGGTGTACGACAAGCCGAAGCCGAACGGGTACAGCGGTTTGGCGTGCTTTTTGTCATAGCCGCGGTACCCCATGTAAAGCCCCTCGCTGTAGTCGATCTCGGTCAGCGGGTTGTCGCCACGGTAGGCGGCCGGGTCCGGGTAGGACGCGTAACTTGGGTTGTCTTCGATCTTCTTGTCGATGGTCACCGGCAGCTTGCCCGACGGGTTCACCTTGCCATAGAGGATTTCAGCCAGTGCCTGGCCGCCCTGTTGCCCCGGGAACCAGGCATGCAACGCTGCGCCAACCTTCTTGGCCCACGGCTGCATGTCGGCCACGCCGCCGCCATGGGTGACGACGATGGTGTTCGGGTTGGCCTTGGTGACGAATTTGATCAACTCGGCCTGCTGGTCCGGCAGCGCGTAGCTGTGGTCGGAGCCTTCACCCTCGTTCTCGTAGTTGGTGCCTGCGGCGATCACCACGGCATCGTAGCTGGCGATGTCCTTCGGCGGTCGCAGGGACGCCCAGCTCATCTGAACGCCTGCCAGGCCGCCCAGTGCCGGCGTGAAGTTGCCTTGCACACGGCGGTATTCAAGCTTGACGTTGTAGGACTTGCCCGCCACCAGGGCAGCGCTCTTGCCCGAGGTGGTCAGCGCGTTGACCACATCAGAGGAGTACGGCACGCCGTCGCTCTGCACCACCAGCTTGCCATCGACCCAAAGCTTGTAAGGGCCGTCGGCGCGCACCTTGAATACATGCGCACCCGAGACGGTCGGCTTGATCGTCGCACTGAAGCGCGCGGAGAACGCCCCCGCTGTCGGGCTGAAGCCGGACACGGCAGTGGTGCCGGTGCTGGTTTCGTTGGTGCTGGTGGTCCAGTTGAGGTTCACGCCCGGCTCGATGCGGGTCAGTACCGGGTTGCCGCTGAGGCTGGTGTTGCTGAAGTACTCGGCCTTCACACCGGCATTGCTGACGCCGCTGCCGGACGAGGTCGGCTGGTACCAGACGGCCGCCTTGGGGTTCAGGCTCAACGCCGACAGGTAAGTGACATTGGCGCTGTTCGACGCCAGTTGCTGCAGCCCGCTGAGTTCGGTCACGTAGCTGTTGGGTGGCGAGTTGGCGGTACCGAACGGCGTGGCAGGCGCCTGGTTGGCCCAGTCGCCGATCACTGCGATTCTGGCGGTACGCGCCAGCGGCAGCAGCGGCTTGCCAGCAGCGGTATCGGCGTTGCGCAGCAGCACGATGCCTTCACGTGCAGCGTTCAGCGAGGCGCGCTGGCCATACTCGGTGTGCTCCA
Source organism: Pseudomonas sp. SG-MS2 (assembly GCF_009933855.1). Lineage (NCBI taxonomy): Bacteria > Pseudomonadati > Pseudomonadota > Gammaproteobacteria > Pseudomonadales > Pseudomonadaceae > Pseudomonas > Pseudomonas sp. SG-MS2. Next base: position 18,677 of record NZ_MOMO01000074.1, read on the forward strand.
GCGTCTTTGCCGTGTTGAGGTTTTCCTGGAAGTCGTAGCTGACCACGGCGCGCAGGTTGCGCTTGACCTTGTCGTCGATGACGTTCTGGGTCAGCTGGCCGCTCCACAGGTACGGCAGCAGGTTGGCCTCGGTGAACTGCAGGCCCGAAGGCATGTCCAGGTCGGTGCCCGCCCATGCCCCCTTGAACGGGTCGTGAATGGCATTGAAGTCACTGATCACGGTGCCCTGATAGCCCCACTCGCCTTTGAGCACCTCGGTGATCAGGTGGTGGTTTTCGCAGGCGTAGTCGCCGTTGACCTTGTTGAACCCGCACATGATCGACGCCACGTTGGCGTTCTTGACCATCGACTCGAAGCCGGGCAAGTACAGCTCACGCAGCGTGCGTTCATCGGCCACGACATTGACCGCCTGGCGATTGGCCTCCTGCTCGTTGGCCAGGTAGTGCTTGCCGCTGGCCTGGATCCCCTGGGCCTGGATGCCGTTGACGATGGCCGGCGCCAGCACCGCGCCAAGGAACGGGTCCTCGCCACTGACGTATTCGGCCGAACGCCCGTTGTAGGGCGTGCGGTACAGGTTCACCCCGGGCGAGAGCATCTGCTGGCCGCCGGAAATACGCGTTTCATAGGCAATGGCCAGGCCGAACTCTTTGGCCCGGTTGATGCTCCAGGTGGCGGCCAGGGCCGACTGCGAAGGGTACTGTGCGCCAAAGGTGGCGTTATTGACATGCACGCCCATGGACGAGTCGTACGCCACCGTGCCCTGGATACCCCACTTGAGCAGCGACGGGATCATGTGGCCGTCGTTGACCCGGGTGAAATTGATCTTCTCGGCCTGGTTCATGTTGTCCAGGATGGAGCTGACCCGGGCCTCCACCTCGTTGCCGGTGGCCGGCCCGGCCGCCAAAGCGCCCGAGGCCTGCATGACGCCGAGCGCCATCAGGCTCACGGCCTGTTTGAAATGTTTCACGGGTTGAATCCTCAAGAACAGAATGGGAGCAGGCAAACCTGCGGCCTTACGGCTGGCTGACCAGCGCCGGCGCATCAGCGGTGTCTACCGGCGCGTCGACAAAGGCATTGGCATCAGTGGCGCCCTTTGCAACATCGCTGACACCGGACAGTTGTTCACGCTGGCTGTCCAGTTGTTCACGGGCTTCATAAGCCGCTGTACCGGAAGTGGCGCCGTTTGTATCTGCGAAGGCACTTGGCACAGTGGCCAGCAATGCCGAACAGGCGAACGGCAGCAGTAGTCTATTCATCGAATAGTTCTCGAAAAAAGAATGCAGGAATTAGCGGGCCGCAAACAGGGCCCGGCCGGCGCGTAAGTCTGGGCAGTTAACTGAAAAGTTCAAGCGCTCATGAAGTGCACAGTGGGCAACGCATCAAAAAACCAAAAAAACCACGCCAAATAACATCGAAATATAAAGAATAGAATTACATTAAACACATGCTAAGAGCAAAAATGTATTCGTAGATTCCAATATTTATTGTAATCTTGGTTTTTTAATGCTTTTTTTGAGTATTTATGGCAAACATTCACCTTCAACTAAACCTAGTTGCAATTAGGTTTAGCGGGGTGGTATGCTTCCGAGACCGCTGAGAACAGCCAACTAATTCACACTGAACAAACCAAAAATATAGGCTGTTGCAACGGTTAAAATTCCAAAGTATTCTCCGGGCCACCTCAGGTCTGACAAGTAGTAAAGTGCCGCTATATAGCCAGCACTTGCACTAAGCCATCATGATGAAATCAACTATTCCTTCTGCTGACGATATATGTGAGTGGCTGCTCAATGCTGGCGCATTGCAACCGGCTGATATGAATCGTGCTGCACGCCTGGGCGTGGCGCAGGCAATGGGCGAACATGAAAAACTGCGCACCTTGCTGCGCCTGGGCGCTGTAAGAGAGCAGCAAATGGCCGCGGCCTACGCCGAGTTGCTGGGCGTGCCCAGGCTTGACGGGCAGCGTGTCGACACCGCGCCTGTGGCCACTGAACGCTTTGCCCGCCACTACGGCGTGGTCACCCTCAGTGAAAGCAGCAGCCACTTGCAGGTCGCCGCCGCCGTGCCGCTTTCGGCCTACGCGCTGAACGCACTCGGTTACCAGGCGGCAAAACAGGTAGAGCTGGTGGTAGGGACCAGCGACGAGATCACCGCTCTGATCGAACAGGCCTACGGCGAAGGCCGCTCGGCCATGGGCGCGCTGATCCAGACCCTGGACGACGACAGCATCGACGAAGGCGACATCGAACAGCTCAAGGACATGGCTTCCGAGGCGCCAGTGATCCGCCTGGTCAACCTGATGCTGCAACACGCCGTCGACCGTCGCGCTTCGGATATCCACGTAGAACCTTTCGAAACCCAGCTGAAAGTGCGCTACCGGGTCGACGGCGTGCTGGTCGAAGGCGAAGCACCACCGGCCGGCTACGCCGCGGCGGTCATCTCGCGGCTGAAGATCATGGCCCGGCTGGATATCGCCGAGCGCCGCCTGCCGCAGGATGGGCGGATCATGCTGCGCATTCAGGGCCGCGAGCTGGACTTGCGGGTCTCGACCGTGCCGACCAGTTTCGGCGAGTCGGTGGTGATGCGCCTGCTGGACCGGCAAACCGTGAGTTTCGACTTCGCCAGCCTGGGCATCCGTGGCCCCACCCTGCACAGCATCGAGCATCTGCTGGCGCGCCCCCATGGCATCTTCCTGGTCACAGGGCCCACCGGTTCGGGCAAGACCACCACCCTTTACACCGCGTTGTCGGGCCTGAACACCGCCGAACGCAAGATCATCACCGTGGAAGACCCGGTCGAATACCAGCTCACCGGCATCAACCAGATCCAGGTCAAGCCTGCCATCGGCCTGGGGTTTGCCACGGCATTGCGCTCGATCGTGCGTCAGGACCCGGACGTGATCATGATCGGTGAAATGCGCGACCTGGAAACCTGCCGCATCGCCATCCAGTCATCGCTGACCGGGCACCTGGTACTGTCGACCCTGCACACCAACAGCGCCGCCGCCAGCATCACCCGCCTGCTGGACATGGGCGTCGAAGGTTACCTGCTCGCCTCCACCCTGCAGGGCATCCTTGCCCAGCGCCTGGTGCGCCGCCTCGACCCGGCCACCCGTATCGCCTTCCAGGCACCGACCGAACTGGTCGAGCGCCACCAGTTGGCCCGCTATACGCAACAGCTTCCGATCATGCTGTACCGCCCAGACGAGCAGGCGCCGGGCGGTGGCTACCATGGGCGCAGCGCGATCACCGAACTGCTGGTCATGGACGAAGACCTGCGCGGCATGCTCATGCGCCAGACCGATGCCGCCACACTCGAGGCCCACGCCCGTCGCAACGGGCTGGTGACCCTCTATGAGGACGGCCTGCGCCAGGCCCTGGCCGGCGTCACCTCGCTTGAAGAAGTGCTGCGCGTCACGGGTGGTGATTGAGGTGCCGACCTTCTCCTACACCGCGCTCGACAGCGAAGGCCGCAAGCAGCAAGGCGAACTGGACGCCAGTGACCGTGACCACGCCGCTCGCCAGTTGCAACGGCGCGGCCTGCTCATCCTGCAGCTCAGGCAGGGCAGCCGCCTGCTGCGTTCGGGCAAGGCGCGCAGCGTATTCCAGCCGGTGGAACTGATCACCATCACCCAGCAGCTCACTACCCTGCTCAGCGCCGGGCAACCGCTGGACCGGGCGCTGGGCACCGTACTGAAGAACGTGCGCAGGCCCGCCGCCCAGGCCGTGCTGGAGCGTGTGCGCGAGCAGGTCAAGGCCGGCTTGCCGCTGTCCCAGGCGCTCGAAGAACACCCCGGCAGTTTCTCACCGTTCTACACCAGCCTGGTGCGGGCCGGCGAGGCCGGCGGTGTACTCGAAGTGACCCTTGCCCAGCTTGCCGGCTACCTGGAACAAAGCCACAAACTGCGTGGCGAAGTGATCAACGCGCTGATCTACCCGGCTTTCCTGGTGATCGGTGTGGTCGGCTCGCTGGCGCTGCTGCTGGCCTATGTGGTGCCGCAATTCGTACCGATCTTCCAGGACCTGGGCGTGCCCATCCCGCTGGTGACCCGCGCCGTGCTGGCCATGGGCGAGTTCGTCAATGCCTGGGGGCTGGCCTGCCTGCTGACGCTGCTCGGCGCCAGCTGGCTTGGCCTGGCCGCACGGCGTGACCCGCGCAGGCGCATCGCCCAGGACCTGCGCCTGTGGCGCAACCGCCTGTTCGGCCCGCTGCTGCAGCGCCTGGAAACCGCACGCCTGGCGCGCACCTTGGGCACCTTGTTGAGCAACAGCGTCACCCTGCTCGGTTCACTGGCGATCGGCCGCGAAGTCAGTGCCAACCATGCCCTGCGCGAGCTTGTGGGGCATGCCACCGAGCAGGTCAGGCAAGGCAGCAGCCTGAGCCTTGCCCTGTCGGCAGAGGCCCTGTTGCCGGAGCTTGCCCTGCAGATGATCGAAGTCGGTGAGCAGTCGGGCACCCTCGGCGCGATGCTGATCAAAGTCGCCGATGTCTACGACCTTGAAGCCAAACGCACCATCGATCGCCTGCTCGCGGCGCTGGTGCCCACCCTGACCATCGTCATGGCGGTGATGGTGGCGGCAATCATGCTCGCCATCATGCTGCCGCTGATGAGCCTTACCAGCAATATCTAGGAAACCGCCCATGCCCTCCAAGCAACGCTTCAACGCCCGCCAAGCGGGCTTCACCCTGCTCGAAATGCTTGCCGTGATCGTGCTGCTGGGCATTGTCGCGACCATCGTGGTGCGCCAGGTCGGCGGTAACGTCGACAAGGGCAAGTACGGTGCCGGCAAGGCGCAGTTGGCCAGCCTGAGCATGAAGGTCGAAAGCTATGCCCTGGATGTCGGGGCGCCGCCGGCAACCCTTGAACAACTGCTAAAAAAGCCGGCCAACGCCAGCCGCTGGGCCGGGCCGTATGCCAAGCCCTCGGACCTGGTCGACCCCTTTGGCCATGGTTTCGCTTACCACTTCCCCGGTAGCCACGCCAGCTTCGACCTGATCTTCCTCGGCCAGGATGGCGCGGTCGGTGGCGAAGGCTACAAGGCCGACGTGGGCAACTGGGAATAACCATGGCAGCCCGCCCGCCCCGCGAACGCGGTTTTACCCTGTTCGAACTGCTGATCGTCATCGTCCTGGTCGGCGTTGCCACGTCGATCCTGGCCGTTGGCATTGGCCGGGGCATGCTGGTGGCCCATGAGCGCAGTGCATTGGCAAACATGGTGTCGGCGCTGCGTAGCGCGCGCGTGCAGGCCATTGCCAGCGGGCAACCGGTGCGCGCGAGCTTCGACCTGCAGCGCAGGCAGGTGCAGGCACCCGGGCGCACGCCCCAGGGCTGGCCCGAAGACTTCACCGTGCGCCTGCAGACGGCCCGCGGCCTGGGGGCGGGCTTTGAGTTCTACCCCGATGGCGCGGCCAGCGGCGGCAACATCCTGATCAGCCGCGGCCAGGCGCGTTGGCGCATCGACGTCAGCTGGCTCACCGGCAGCGTGCAAGTGCGGGAGTTGCCATGACCGGTCAGCGCGGTTTCACCCTGCTGGAGATGCTGGCAGCAATTGCCCTGCTGGTGGTGGCCTCGAGCATCCTGCTGGGCGCATTCGCCCAGAGCAGCCGCTCACTGGCGCAGGTAGAGCGCAGTGACCGCCACAATGCGGCGGCGCGTTCGCTGCTGGACGACTTCGACTTGGGCCCGCTTGCCGTGGGCCAGCAACGGGGTAGCTGGCAGGGCATCGACTGGGTGCTGGACGTCACCCTGGAGCAGGCAGTGCCCACACGCCTTGACCTGTACCGGCTGGACCTGACCCTGAGCGAGAGCGGGCACACCTGGCGCTACAGCACCCTGCGCGCACGCGCGCCAGGCAGTGAAACATGAAACGCCAGGCAGGCTTTACCCTGCTGGAGATCCTGGTGGTCATCAGCCTGCTGGGGTTGCTGCTGGGGCTGGTCGGCAGCGCCCTGGTGGCGGCCAACCGCTCAGTGGCAAAGGCCGAGCGCTACAGCGCCCGGCTCGATGAACTGCGTGCAACCCAGCGGTTCCTGCGCCAGGCGCTGGGCCAGGTGTTGCCATTGACCGCAGCGACCGGCCAGGGCGCCCACACCGCAACATTCGAAGGGCAAAACGACACAGTGGTGTTTTTCGCCCCGCTGCCAAGCTCTGTAGGTGGAGGTATCTACCGCCAGCGCCTGCAACTGCGCCAAGGGCACCTGGAGATCCGGTTGGCCAGGCTGCAAGGCCAACGCCTGCAGGCCTGGGGCGAGCCCCAGCGCTTGCTGGATGGGGTCAAAGGGCTGCACCTGAATTACCGCGGCTACTCCCCGCTGGGCAAAGCCACCGGCTGGATGCCCCAGTGGCCGTGGCCAGAGCGCCTGCCCCAGGCAGTGCGCGTGGCGGTGCAACTGCAAGGCACTCAGGCCTGGCCACTGCTGCAGGTCAACCTGCTGCTTGACCTGTCCGGCGACGGTGGCCGGCCATGAGCCGCCAGCGCGGCGCGGCCCTGTTGCTGGTGCTCTGGGTCGTCGGTTTGCTGAGCGTGCTGCTCGGCGGTTTGGCAGTGTCGGTCCAACTGCAGCAGCGCCAGGCCCGCTGGCAAGGCAACCAGACCCAGGCCGGGCTCGCCGCCCAGGCAGGCTTCAACCTGGCCGTGGCCAACCTGCTGCGCGGCGGCCAGGCGCGCTGGCTCGCCGATGGCCAAGTCCACGTGGCCCACTTTGCAGGCAGCACGCTGCACATCAGTGTGGTCAGCGAACGGGGCAAGCTGGACCTCAACGCAACACCTTCAACGAGCCTGGCAAAACTGCTGCGTGCCAGTGGCGCCACCGCCGAACGCTCGAAAATCATCACTCAGGCTTTAAGGACGAGGCGCAACCAGGTACCCCTGCGAATGCTCGAAGAATTTCGCGAACTGCCCGGCATGAGCTACGCCGTCTATGACCGTGCCCTGCCCTTCATCACCGTCTGGTCGGGCAATGCCCAGCCCGACCCCAGCCTGGCATCACCCACACTGGCCAGTGTGCTGGGCCTGCCCCACTATCACGGCCCCGCGCCGGATGGCGGGCCGATCCTCACCGTCACCAGCCAGGCCACCTTGCCCGGCGGCTTTCAGTCACGCCTGAAGGCAACCTTCGTGCTGCTGCCGGCCTACGCCGGTGGCAAGCCTTACCGGGTATTGAGGTGGCAGGATTGATCCGCCTGGCAAAACACTGTGCGGCACGCTGGGGCAGCCAACAGCAGCTTTACCAGGCACGCTGGCGGGCCAGCCGTGCCCGGCACTGGCTCAGCGCATGGCGCGCCGAGCTGCTGGGCATGCTCCCGCAGGCGGTCGCCGCGCGCCTTGGCAACGGTAATACGCCGCAGGTGCTGCCATGGCCGTTGCCTGCCGACTGCCAGCACAGTCAGCCTGCCGTTCTGCTGCTGCCTGCCTCGCACGTGCTGACGCAGCACATCGAGTTGCCCGTTGCCGCCACGCGCAACCTGATGCAGGTGCTGGCCTACGAAATCGATCGCTACACGCCGTATACCGCCGACCAGGTCCATTTTGTCGCCCGCGTGGCGCAGCGCCGCGCACCACAGGCCCAGGTTGAACTGGTGGCCATCGCACGCAGTACCCTGGACACCCTGCTGGTTGCCTGTGGCGAACAGGGTGTGCACCTGGTCGGCATCGATGCACTGGACGCCCGCGGCGAACGCCTGATGATCGACTTGCTGCCGGCCGAAAGCGCCCGCACGCGGTCACGCCCAGGCCAGTTGGGCCGGTGGCTGTGGCTTAGCTGCGCAGCCTGTTGCGTAATGCTTGGCGCAGCCTGGCTGGAGCGCCGCCAGGGCGAGGTTCTGGCCATGCAGCGCGAAGTGGCGGCACAACGCGAGGCCGCCCAGCAGGTGCAGCACTTGCGCCAGGCCCTGGACACCACGCTGGGCGCCTCGACCTACCTGGCCAGCCTCAAGGCACAACGCCCCACTGTCACCGCGCTGCTGGCCGACCTCACCGCCTGCGTGGGCGACGACACCTGGATAGAGCAGCTGGAAGTGAGCGATGGCACGCAGGTGACGTTCACCGGCCAAAGCGAACGCACCAGTGCCTTGCTGGCGCAGGTAAAGACCTGCACCACGCTTGAGCACGCGCAGTTCAAAGGCATCATCCAAGCCGACAAAACCACGGGCCGCGAGCGCTTTTCCATCACCGCCCAGCTCAGCCAGGAGGTGCCGCATGCGCCCACTCACTAGCAGAGAACGCAAGCTCTGCGCCTTGGGCGTGCTCGCGCTGTTGCTTTGGCTGGCCTGGTACCTGGTGTTCGAATGCCTGCTGCTCGCCCCCCTGCGCAGCCTGGACGCGCAAGCCCAGACGTTGCGCGAGCAGCAACGGCGCTATGCCAGCCTAATGCTTCAGCAACCTGAACTGCAGGCCCAGTTGCAGCGCAGCCGCAACGACCCCGCCCAACGCAACAGCCTGCTGCCGGGCGAAGACCCCAACGCCGTAGCCGCCGACCTGATGCAGCGTGCCGTCGATCAGGTGAAGGCGCAGGCGCACGTCGGCCCCGGCTGCGATATCACCCAGCGCATGCCCATCGCCCCCGCCGAGCAGGGCCAGGCCGAGCCTTATCGCCCGGTCAAGGTCAGCCTGACGCTGGCCTGCGCCATCGAACCGCTGGCGGCCCTGCTGCATGCACTGGAGTACGGCCAGCCCAGCCTGTTCATCGACCAGCTGAGCATACGCCGCGGTGCTGCGGCGCCAGCCAAGGGGCCTGCCGGGCGACTGGAAGTCCACCTGCTGATACGCGGTTACCTGCACGCGCAGCCAGCAGAAGGAAGCGACTCATGATGCGTGCGGCTAACCTGGTGCTGCTGGCTGCCAATGTCAGTGCCCTCGCCGTGGTCGCCTGGATGCTTGTCGCGCCAAACCCACCGCAGTGGCTGCCGGCGCAAAAGCCTTCAGCAACGCCCGCCCACCAGCCACCCGCGCCACTGGCCGAGCTTGCCCAGCCAGTGCGTGCCGCCACCTGGGCGCACCCGATCTTCAGCGTTGACCGTCAGCCCGACCCACAACAGCAAGGCCAGCACAGCCCTGCATTGGCCAACCTGACGCTGACCGGCGTGGTGCTCGACGGGCCGTCGCGCTGGGCCTACCTGCGCGAAGGCCGCAAACCAGCCAGCAAGGTTGCGCTGGGCAGCACGCTGACAAGCGGCTGGACCCTTACCCGGCTGACGGCGCTGAGCGCAACCTTCACCCGTGCCGGGCAACAGCACACCCTGAGCATGCCACTGCTGCGCCTGCCGCCGCCGTCCAAGGCCTCCGCCATCACTCTTCCGCGTATTGAAACCCCATGACCATGCAAGCTCCTTCACGCCACCCATTCCCTACTCTGCGTGCGCCATTGCTCGGCCTGAGTGTCGCCATCGCCCTGGCCGGTTGCGCCACCACGCAACGTGACCTGCACACCGACCCGGCGCTGCTGCAGCAAGCCTTCAACGGCGCCGACGCCCCAGCACCTGTGGTCACCAGCCTCGAGCCCGCTGCCGCGCCCGCTGCAACGGCCCCGCGCACCGCGCCTGGCCGGCAGATCATCACCGGCAACCAGCGTTTCATCCGCAAGGCCTCGGCAACGCCCCCCGCCGCGAAGGATGAGCAAGGCGATATCGTGTTCAACTTCACCGACCAGCCCATCGAGGCGGTGATCAACAGCGTCATGGGCGACCTGCTGCATGAAAACTACAGCATCAGCCAAGGCGTCAAAGGCAGCGTCAGTTTCTCCACCTCAAAGCCGGTCACCAAGCAGCAGGCACTGTCGATCCTGGAAACGCTGCTGTCGTGGACCGACAATGCCATGATCCGCCAGGGCGAGCGCTATGTGATCCTGCCGGCCGACAAGGCCGTCGCCGGCAAACTGGTGCCACAGGTGCCGGTCGCCCAGCCTGCCACGGGCCTCGCCGCCCGGCTCTACCCGCTGCGCTACATCGGTGCCAGCGAGATGCAGAAGCTGCTCAAGCCCTTCGTGCGTGAAAATGCCTTCCTGCTGGTCGACCCGGCTCGCAACGTGATCAGCCTGGCGGGCACCCCCGATGAACTGGCCAACTACCAGGACACCATCGACACCTTCGACGTCGACTGGCTCAAGGGCATGTCGATTGGCGTTTACGGCCTGCAACGCGCCTCGGTGGCCGAGCTCATGCCGCAGTTGCAGAAACTGTTCGGGCCCGACAGCGGCATGCCATTGTCGGACATGGTCAGGTTCATGCCCAACGAACGCACCAACTCGATCGTCGCCATCTCTGCGCAACCGGAGTACTTGCAGGAAGTCGGCGACTGGATCCGCACCATCGATGAAGGCGGTGGCAACGAGCCACAGCTGTTCGTGTACGACGTACGCAACATGAAAGCAACTGACCTTGCCCGTTATCTGCGCCAGATCTATGGCTCGGGGCAGATAACCGACGACAAGGCGGCCAGCGTCGCGCCAGGGCTCAAGACCACCAGCCTGACCTCGCTCAACGGCACCGGCGGCCAGTCGGCCCAAGGCCTGGGCGGCACTGGCATGAGCACCCAGGCCAGTATCGGCCAGGCGCCATCGGAGGATGACTACGAGGACACTGAGCAAACCCAGGCCAGCAGCGCCGAGCCGGGCGACGGCTCGGCCAAGAGCCTTGAAGAGTCGGTGCGCATCACCGCGCAGAAAAGCAGCAACCAGCTGCTGGTACGCACGCGGCCAGCCCAGTGGAAAGAGATCGAATCGGCCATCAAGCGCCTGGACAGCCCGCCGCTGCAGGTGCAGATCGAAACACGCATCCTCGAAGTCAAGCTCACCGGCGATCTGGACCTGGGCGTGCAGTGGTACCTGGGCCGCCTGGCCGGCAATTCGTCCAGCACCACCGTCGCCAACGAAAGCGGCAGCCAAGGTGCACTGGGTGCCGGTGGCGTCGCGCTGGGCAGCGCCTCGATGTTCTACTCCTTCGTCAGCAGCAACCTGCAGGTGGCCCTGCGCGCGCTGGAAACACGCGGCCTGACCCAGGTACTTTCGGCCCCCTCGCTGGTGGTGCTGAACAACCAGCAGGCGCAGATCCAGGTCGGCGACAACATTCCGATCAGCCAGACCACCGTCAACACCAGCGACTCCGATACCACCCTGAGCAGTGTCGAATACGTGCAGACCGGTGTCATTCTCGATGTCGTGCCCCGGATCAACCCCGGTGGCCTGGTGTACATGGACATCCAGCAGCAAGTGAGCGACGCCGACGACAGCGCCGTCACCACCACCCAGCCCAACCCGCGCATTTCCAGCCGTGCGGTATCGACCCAAGTGGCGGTGCAAAGCGGCCAGACGGTACTGCTGGGGGGCCTGATCAAGCAGGACAACGGCCAATCCGATACCCGTGTGCCGGGCCTGTCGAGCATACCCGGGCTGGGCTGGCTGTTCGGCAGCACCTCCAAGAGCCGTGACCGTACCGAGTTGATCGTGCTGATCACGCCAAGGGTCGTGAACAACCCTGAACAGGCGCGCCAGGTCACCGCGGATTATCGCCAGCAGATGCAGGTGCTCAGGGAGCAAGCAGCGCTGAACAGATAGAGAACGAACCGTGCATGGTTCCCTACTGGGCCCTTGCCGGTTGCATGTCACTGCGCATCCGTGCAAGGGTAAAAAAGGAATCCCAGTTACAAACAAAGGAAGCGAAGTACCCCATGCCAGGAATCACACGTATCCATCGCTATTTGCGCTCACTGTCTGCAAACCGATCTGCAGCCAGTGGGCGTGAAGTCAAACAAGGCGCCCGAGCTGCCTCGAAGCTCGCAGACATCCTCTGCACTCCCCGCTCTGCCCCCCCTTATTTCTACGTCGCGCCGGTGCGCGGCCCTGTCGATCGCATGCCCCCTACCTGACAGCTCAAGCAGCGGTTTTTTCGCAATGCTCGCTTGTACCCGTCTGCAAGCCGAGATGAATCACGATTCACCAAGGGGCAATACCGAATGATCTTTTTTCAGGGCAAACGCATTTTCAGCGCCATCTTCGATATGGATGGCACCATGTTCGATACCGAGCGCCTGCGCTTCAAGACGTTGAAACAAGCGTCGCTGGAAATTGCCGGCAAAGCGCTGAGCGAACAAACGTTGATCGGCTCGCTGGGCCTGAGCGCGAAGAAAGCCGAGGCCCTCGCCAAGGCCCACAACGGTGACGACTTCCCGTACGCCCAGATCCGCCAGCGCGCCGATGAGCTTGAGCTGGAGTACGTGCGCAATCACGGCGTACCGATCAAGGCCGGCTTGCTGGAAGTGCTGGAGCGGCTACGCAAGTCTGGCCTGACCATGGCGGTCGCCACCTCCAGCCGCCGCGCCATCGCCGAGGAGTACCTGATCAATGCCAATGTGCTCAAGTATTTCGACATCACCGTGTGTGGCGACGAAGTCAGCCAAGGCAAACCCCACCCCGAAATCTTCCTGCGCGCCGCCACCGCACTCAATTGCGAGCCGAGCCAGTGCTTCATGGTCGAAGACTCGGAAAACGGCATGCTTTCGGCCATCCGTGCCGAAGGCCAGGCGATCCTGATCGAAGACATCAAGCCGCCGGCCGCTGAAGTCAAAGCGGGCGCGCTGAAAGCCTACCGCAGCATGAATGAATTCCTCGCCGACTTGAGCGAGTGCGTGCCTGACCTGGGCATGCCGCAGCTTGAAGAGCCCTTTCCAGCGTCACTGAACCAGTTCCGTGTCGGCATTCACGGGTTCGGCGCCATCGGCGGCGGTTACCTGACCCAGGTGTTTTCCCATTGGGACGGCTACACCCGGCCATGTGAAATCATCGCCGCCACCCGTTCGCGCATGCTGCGCGAGACCGTTTCTGCGTTTGGCCGTTACAGCGTGCGTTACGGCGCCACCTCGTTCGACCAGACCATCGAAAATGTGCGCATGATCGACATGGACGATGCCGAGGCGGTGATCGACATGTACAACGCGGCAGAAATCATCGGCCTGAGCCTGCCGGAGCAGGCCATCCGCAAACAGGCCAAGGTGATTGCCCAAGGCTTGCTGCGACGCTTCGAGCGCCGGGGCCGTGACCTGACCATCCTGATCGTGCTGAACAAGATCGGTGGCGCCGCGTTCGTGCGCCTGCACGTGCAAGCGGAGCTGGAATTGCTGTGCACGCCGGACATCACTCAACAGATCCTGCAAAAGACCCATTTCGCTGAAACGGTGGTCAGCCGCATCGTGTCCAAGCTCAGCAACGAGGCGTTGGTCCGCCAGTTGCGCATCAAGTCGCAAATGTTCCAGAACAGCCTCGACGACGAGCCTGCACCGGCCAGCAAACCATCCGCGCCGGTACCTGAATACGAGCGCCTGATCTGTCGATTCCGGCCCTTCGCGCAGTCCAGCAACGCGATGAGCCAGCTGCACCTGATCCTGTTCAACAGCGAGCCGGACATGCCGTTGTATGTGGAGCGCGGCAGTGACCTGCTGGAGCGTCTGCGCCAGGTGAAAACGGTCGCCGACATCGCCCAGATCCAGGTCATCAAGAACCGCTTGTGGAACGGCCCTCACGCCATCATTGCCTGGTATGCAAGCCTGCTGGGCTATGACTGGGTTGGCCAGGCCATGGGCGACGACCGGGTCAGTGAACTGGCCGAGCGCCTGATCGGCCAGGAAGTCGCGCCAGCGCTGGTGGCTGAGAATGCCGACATGGCAGAGGCGGTGCGCGATTTTGCCAGCACCTTCCTGGAGCGCTGCAAAACGTCGTTCAAAGACCCTTGTGCCCGTGTGGGGCGCGACCCCCTGCGCAAGCTTCAGCGCAACGAGCGCATCCTGAGCAGCATCGACCTTGCCCACAAGCACGGCATCGAAACCCCCGGCCTGGCTTTCGGGGCAGCACTTGGCATTCACTATGCGTTGCGCTGCAAAGACAGCAAGGACCTGGAAGCGCAGACCATCAAGCGGCTTTACCAGGACAATGGCGAAAGCGTCGAGGCTGTGCTTACCCACAAGGGCGATTACAACGGCAAGCCTTACCCGGGGTTGGACCCGGTTGGCGACGCGGCGCTGATCGAGGCCATTGCAGGGAATTTCAGGCAGTTGCAGCAGGAGCAGGATTCGGTGATGTACGCGGCGCAGTGAGGCCTGGTTCGTCGTGATATGCAGACGCCCTTGAGAGCGAGCGCCGCCCGCGCGGCGCTCGCTCTCAAGGGCGTCGAAGCGCTCAAGGCATGCAAAGGCCGAGAAAAACCCAAAATCCGATCGACCTCTCACGCCCTGTCGGCGTCCGATGAACTGCACGTGCGAATTCACTCAAGGGCAACCAGGAGGCCAATCGCTCATGAACGATCGCATCATCGAATTTTTCACCGACACCACAGTGTTCGGTATTTCCATCCTCAACCTGCTGCTGGCGCTGGCTGTCGCCGCCCTGACCTTCCTGGCCACCCGGGCGGCCATCAGTTTTTTGCTCAGGCGGGTGCAACGCTGGTCCGAGCATGACGGCGCGCTGAGCCAGGTAATGGCCAAAGTGCTGTCCGGCACCAGCAACTTCCTGCTGTTCCTTGCCTCTGTGCTGGTAGGCCTGAGCATGCTCGACCTGCCCGAGCGCTGGCTGAGCCGGGTGGGCAGCCTCTGGTTCGTGGTGGCGGCGCTGCAGATCGGCTTGTGGGTCAACCGTGCCATCGGCCTGGGCCTTAACCGTTACTTCGCCCGGCACAGCACCGCGGGCCTGAACCAGGGCAGCGCCCTGGCCACCCTGGCGGGGTGGGGCGCACGGGTGCTGCTGTGGTCGGTGGTACTGCTGGCCATGCTGTCGAACCTGGGCGTGAACATCACCGCCTTCGTCGCAAGCCTGGGCGTGGGCGGCATTGCCGTTGCGCTTGCCGTGCAGAACATCCTCGGCGACCTGTTCGCCTCGCTGGCGATTGCCGTGGACAAGCCGTTCGAGGTGGGCGACTTCATCGTCATCGGCGCACTGGCCGGCACCGTCGAGCAGGTCGGGCTGAAGACCACGCGCATCCGCAGCCTGGGCGGTGAGCAGATCGTCATGGCCAACGCCAGCATGATCAGCAGCACCATCCAGAACTACAAGCGCCTGCAGGAGCGGCGCATCGTCTTTGAGTTCGGCCTGTCTTACGACACCCCGACCGAGGCCGTGAAAAAAGCCCCGGCCATTGTCGAAGAAGCGATCAAGGCACAAGAGCAGGCGCGTTTCGACCGCGCCCACTTGCGCGGTTTCGGCAAGGAGGCGCTGGAGTTCGAATGCGTCTACATCGTCAAGGACCCAGGCTACAACCTCTACATGGACATCCAGCAGGCCATCAACTTCCGCCTGCTCGAACGGTTCTCCAGAATCGGCGCAACATTCGCGGTACCGGTGCGGGCGATCAAGGTCACAGCGCTGCCGCACGGGGCCGATGCCCTGGGCCAGGGCATCGAGGGGCGGGGCTTCAAGGAGGCCTGAGCGGCACTTGGGCTCTGGCCGCTTTCAACCGTGCCTGCGCAGGGCTTCGACCAATTGGGCCTTGGTCATGCTGGAGCGCCCCTTGATGTCCTTGCTGCGGGCCTCCTTCATCAGGCTTTCCTTGGTCTGGGTCTGCAGGGACGAGCCTGATGCGCGGGCATGGCCCTGACGGGTTTTGGCAGCACGCCTGGCGGAATCAGAACGCGCGGTGCTCTTTTCGCCGGGCGTGGTCTTCTTGCCTGAGCCCCCAGCTTTCTCGCCACCTCCGGACTGCTTGTTGACGGTAGCCCATGCGCGAGCCTCGGCCTCATCCTTGGAGACCCCCTTATGTTCATAGCTTTCTTCTATGTGCTCAGCCTTGCGCTTTTGCTTTTCGGTGTATTTGTCCTTGTCTCCACGTGGCATGACATTGACTCCTCAGTGGTTGGAAGGCCGGGCTGCAGGCACAACCTTGAGACCCTGTGATTTTGAGAGCGTGGGACCGTGAATGTTCACCGTGGCATGCCAAACTGGGCAGAGGGCCTGCGCCGAGCGAAGCGAATCAAACTTTTATCCGCCTATGGGCTCTTCTGAAAGACGCTGACCGAACAGCCCTGCCCCCGTCAGCCAAAAGGACTTGCCATGACGACCCACGCCATGCAACAACCAGCCGGCGCCTCTGCGCAGGAGCGCTTCTACAGCACCGACCTCCCGGCCCGGCTCGACCGGGTGCCTTGGACGCGTTTTCATACCTTGCTGGTCATGGCGCTGGCGACGATGAATTCGGCCGTGGCGGCAGAACGACGGCCACTTGAACACGTGGCCAGGCCCCTGTCGCAAGTGAGCGATACCTGACCCATTCGGAGACTTTATGCTGCGCGCCTTTGAACGACGGCTCGACCCTTTCCCACCCGACGAGGCTCCACCACCCCCGGTTGGCCTGTTGCGCTTCCTGTGGGCCTGCACGCGGGGGGCTCGCGGCTATGTGCTCGCCCTTGCGCTGCTCAGCGCCGGGGTGTCGATCTATGAAGCCTGGCTGTTTTCCTTCCTGGGGCAGGTCGTCGACCTGCTTTCGGCCTGGCAGGCGGGCGGCGCAGCCGATGGGCAGGAAACCCGGGTGTTGTGGGGCATCGCCATCGTATTGCTGACCAGCATAGGCCTGGTGGCGCTGCGCACGATGGTGCAGCACCAGGTACTGGCAATCAACCTGCCGCTGCGGCTGCGTTGGGACTTCCACCGGCTGATGCTGCGTCAGAGCCTTTCGTTCTTCTCTGACGAGTTCTCCGGCCGGGTCACCACCAAAGTGATGCAGACGGCCCTGGCGGTGCGCGAGGTGTTGTTCACCATCATCGAGATCGCACCGGGCATCGGCGTGTATTTCATCGCGATCATCGCCCTGGCCGGCGGCTTCGACCTCAAGCTGATGCTGCCTTTCATTGCCTGGGTCGCGCTGTTCGGGCTGGCCATGCTGTACTTCGTACCGCGCCTGGGGCAAGTGGGGCAGGAGCAGGCCCACGCGCGTTCGTCGATGACCGGGCGAGTGTCGGACGCCTACACCAACATCACTACGGTGAAGCTGTTCTCGCACTCCAAGCGTGAAGCGCACTTTGCGCGGGCGGCCATGGAAGACTTCAAGCTCACCGGTTTTCGCCAGATGCGCCTGGTCAGCCAGTTCGAGATCGTCAACCAGGCGCTGGTGGTCGGCCTGATCGCTGGCGCTGGCGGCTATGCCCTGTGGCTCTGGCACCAGGGCGAAGTGGGCACGGGCGCCGTTGCGGCGATTACCGCCATGGCACTGCGGGTCAACGGCATGTCGCACTGGATCATGTGGCAGATGACTTCGCTGTTCGAGAACATCGGCACCGTGCAGGATGGCATGGAAACCCTCACGCGCGGCCCGAAGGTGCAGGATGCACCGAACGCCGGGGTGCTCAAGACCACTGGCGGTGCAGTGGACTTCGACAATGTCAGCTTCAACTACAACGGCGAACGTCAGGTGCTCGATGGCCTGACGCTGCACATTCGCCCAGGCGAAAAGGTCGGCCTGGTGGGCCGTTCCGGTGCGGGCAAGTCCACGCTGATCAACCTGCTGCTGCGTTTTTACGACGTCGACAGCGGCGAAATACGCATCGATGGGCAGAACATTGCCAAGGTCACCCAGGACAGCCTGCGCAGCGCCATCGGCATGGTCACCCAGGACACCTCCCTGCTGCACCGTTCCATCCGCGACAACATCGCCTACGGCCGCCCCGATGCGACCGAGCAACAGATCCGCCGCGCCGCAGCCAACGCCCAGGCCGACGCATTCATCGAGCAGCTCAGCGACCGGCAAGGCCACAGCGGCTATGACACCTTGGTGGGTGAACGCGGCATCAAGCTTTCAGGCGGCCAGCGCCAACGCATCGCCATCGCCCGGGTCATGCTCAAGAACGCCCCGATCCTGCTGCTCGATGAAGCCACCAGCGCGCTGGATTCGGAAGTCGAGGTCGCCATCCAGGAAAGCCTCAATGAAATGATGGAGGGCAAGACGGTCATCGCCATCGCCCACCGCCTGTCGACGATCGCCGCCATGGACCGGCTTATCGTCATGGACGAGGGGCGCATCATAGAACAGGGAACCCACAGCGAACTGCTCGCCAGGAACGGCACCTATGCCAGGCTGTGGCAGCACCAGAGCTGTGGTTTCCTGGGTGAGGATCAGGGCGTGGCCGAGGCCATGGAGTAAGCCATGGGCCGTACACGCATTGCCCTTGCCCTGGCGCTGGCTGTCAGCACCGCTGCGCTCGCCGAGCAGCCGTTGCGCCTGCAACAGCTCAAACGCTGCGGCGACTTGCTGAACAGCCAGCAGCAAACCTGGTGCCTGCGCGTGCAGGGGCTTGGCCAGGCCACACCGCAACTGCTGCTCAGCGGCCAAGCAGTGGCCCCGGAGCGTGTCCAGCGCCAGGGTGATACCTTGCGCCTGCAACTGGACGGCACGGCCGTGCAAAGCGGCCCGCTGTGGTTGCAGGACGGCCCGCGTGCCAGCAATGCCGCCTGGCTTACCCTGCGCAACAACCATGTGCTGGCCGCAGGGCCCAAGGAAGTGGCCAGGAACATGGATGGCCTGGCCACCTATGTCGACCTGGTCAGCGTGCTGATAGAAGAGGACCACGACGGCCGCCAGGAAGCCGAACGTTTGGCGCGCAAATACGGGGCCAAGGTGGTGGGCAGCATCGCTCCTCTGAACCTGTATCAGTTGCGCCTGCCCGCCCAGGACCTGGTGCAGCGTGACGCGCTGGTGTTACGGCTGGGCGGTGAAACCAGCGTGGATGCGGTGGTGGTGGAGGAATCGGCGCCCGAAGAGGCAGAACACGCCGCCCCCAAGGCGCCGGGGGCCAGCAAGCCTGCGCAAGGCTCGGACGAATGGGCTGCCAACCGCTTCCTCGATGCGGTGCACTACTACCAGCGGCGCATCCCGGGCCGCCAGGTGCCGGTGCTGCCCACCCCGGTTCGGGTCGGGGTGATCGAACGCAATGTCGACTTCGATACCGCAGATTTCGCAGACTACCTGGGCGCCTGCGAGGGGCACCGCACTTGCGTGTATGCCCAGGATGCCAGCAAGCCGGACAACCACGGCACAACCGTCGCCGGCATTCTCGCCGCCGGCTGGGATGACGGGGGCAACACCGGCTTCCTGCGGGGGCTGGACAAGGCGGCAGGTGGCTTCGAGGTGATTGTCGAACGCAACTCCGATGCCGGTATCACCGCCAACATCGCCGCATCGGTGAACCTGGTCGAGGACGGCGTGCGCGTACTCAACTGGAGCTGGGGCATTCACCGCGTCGGTGCGCGCAACGTGCAAGGCGATGAGGTGGATTCCCTGCTGCGCTCCGGGATTGCCATGGGCGGCTATGAAGAGCTGCTCGAGGAGTTCTTTCTCTGGCTGCGCAAGGCCCATCCGGATGTGGTCGTGGTCAACTCGGCCGGCAACGGCGCCTCGTTCTCGGGTACCGACGAGTACCGCCTGCCCTCCTCCTTCATCACCGAACAACTGCTCGTGGTGGGCGGCCATCAACGTAGCGGGCAGGCTTCTGTCCCTGTCGAGTCACCGAACTACGCCGTCAAGCGCAGCACCTCGAATGTAGACATGCGCGTCGACATCACCGCCGCAGCCTGCGCCCACGCCTCGACCCGCCAGGCAGGCCAGCCCGGCGCGGTGCATTGCGGCACGTCCTATGCCACCCCGATGGTCACCGGCCTTGTGGCCGCGATGCTGTCGATCAACCCGCAGCTGCAGCCCGAGCAGCTACGCATGCTGCTGCGCCGTAGCGCCATGACCATTGGCGGCAACCACGACTTCGAACGAGAGGACGCCGAAGACCTTACCGCACCGATCCTGCCCTCCGAGCGCAACTTTCAGTTGCATGACCGGGACGTGGGGCGTTCTGCGCGGCTGGACATGCAAAAAGCCCTGGAGCTTTCGGTACAAAGCCGTGAGCGGGTGCGCTGAGCATCACCCAGAACATCCGCGCTCACGGCCTCGATCATGTTGCCTTTTTCTCCACATCCCTGGGCGGCTTGGCCGGCCCTTGGGGATCAACCTGCGGGTCGTCCAGATCCGGTGAGTCCGGGTCAAAGCCCAGGTCATCCTCGGCGTCGGCGTGCTCGGACGAGTGCGGCCCCTTGCCTCGCGCGGTTTGCTGCGCGGTGGAATCATGCGCCGTACCGCTTGAGCCGTCTGGCCGACGGGCATCGTTGTCCCGCTCTACTTCACCTTGGCCCTTTGCCTGGCCTGCTTTTTCAGGCGCTAGCGTGGTTTGCGTCTTCATTGCCCCTCCTCAACCTTTGGCGTGATGCAGCGCTGGCAGCCCCACCGGGGCAACCGCTGCTGTAACAGAGGAAGCCTGGACGCCCGATAAAGTTCACCTCGCCATCGTTGTACCGGGATGGGCGGCCAGCTCGGCGGCTGGCCGCCAGCCTTGCTAATCGAAGATGGCCACTGCCCGAACGAACCCGGCGGATGCCTGGCGGATCTTGTAGGGAAAGCAACTGACCATGAAGCCATAGGCCGGAAGCTGCTCCAGGTTGGCCAGTTTCTCCATCTGCCCATACCCGATGTCGCGGCCAGCCTTGTGGCCTTCCCAGATGATCGACGCATCGCCCGTGGCGCTGAAACGTTCACGGGTGTACTTGAACGGTGCATCCCAGCTCCAGGCATCGGTGCCGACCACCCTTACGCCCCGCTCCAACAGGTAAAGCGTCGCTTCGCGGCCCATGCCGACCCCGGCTTCGAGGTAGCCGGGCTGGCCAAACAGGCTGCCTGCGCGGGTATTGACCAGCACGATGTCCAGCGGCTGCAGTTGATGGCCGATGCGAGCCAGTTCGGCCTCCACCTGCGCCGCCGTCACCACGTGGCCGTCCGGCAAGTGGCGAAAATCCAGCTTCACACCCGGCTGCAGGCACCACTCCAAAGGCAGCTCATCGATGCCGAACGCCCGCTCGCCGCCATTGGTGGTGGACGCATAATGCCAGGGCGCATCCATGTGCGTACCGCTGTGGGTGGTGATCTGCAGCCGTTCAGCTGCCCACGACTCATCGCCCGGCAGGTCTTCCTTGCGCAGGCCAGGGAACATCGCGGCCATTTCCGGCCAGCCCTGCTGGTGGTCCATGTAGTCGATCTTTGGCAGCAAAGGCGGTGGGTCGGTGTAGGGGTTGTTGTCCAGGGTTACAGAAAGGTCCAGCAAGCGACGCTTGTTCACGTTCATGCACACATTCCTTTACGGGTTGCCGCAATGCTGCGGCGCGGTGGCAGATCAAGGGCGTTGCGCAGCAGGCCAAGCACTGAGCCGTCATGGCAGAAGCCCAGCTTGCGGGCCTGGGTTGTGCGCAAGGGTGGATAACGACCGAACAGCGCTTCGAGCTGTGGCTCGGGATCGAAGCTGATGCATGCATGGTTCTCGTCGCCAAGGCAGGCCTGCAGCCCGGCAAGCACCTGGGCGATCGACAAGTGCAGCACGGGCAACTGCCAGATCCGCCCGTAGCCCGGGTCTTGCAGTTCGGCGGCATGCAGCAGGTTGTCCACGCAACAGCGCGCCGACATCCACCAGGCGCTTGCTTGAGCCGAGACCGGGCAGGTATAGGGTTTGCCAGCCGCATAGGCGTGCAACAAGTCGCTCATGAACGCCGAGCGCAGGCCGTTCGGCTCGCGCGGGCGGGCGACGATGCCGGGCAGGCGCAGCGCGCGGCCATCCACCTCGCCGCGACGCACCAGGTCCTGCAGTGCGATTTCCACCATGCGTTTGTGGGCCGCATAGGACAGTTGCGGCGAGGCCGGCTGGTCTTCATCCATGCGCTGGGGCAGATCGCCGCCATACACCGCAACGCTGCTGGCGTACACCAGCACTGGCGGTCGCCGGGCATTGCGCAACTGGTCGAGCAGCTCCAGGCTGCCCTGCAGATTCACTTGGTAACCCAGCTCGTACTGCGCCTCTGCGGCGCCCCCGGGCAGACTGGCCAGGTGGAACACCACATCCACACCATCGGCCAGCGCCCGGCGCAACAAGGCAGGGTCGGTGACACTGCCGTAATGGCGCCGTAGCCGCGCATCGTCGGGCAACCCGTCCAGTTGCTGGTCCAGCACCAGCAATGCCTGGATGCGCTGCCCGCGCAGCGTCCCCGCCTCCAGCAGGCGCCCTACCAGCTGGCGACCGACGAAGCCATTGGCCCCGCTGACCATCACGCGCATTGCCAACCTCCCGGCACCACACGCTGCTCGATGGCGCCGAACAGCACCTCGCCTGAGGTATCCCGTGCCTCCATCCGCACGCGGTCGCCGAAGCGCATGAAGGCCGTGCGCGGTGCACCGTGGGCGATGGTTTCAATGGCACGGCGCTCAGCGATGCACGCCGACCCTACGGAACGGTCCGCGTTGGACACGGTACCCGAGCCGATCAAGGTGCCGGCGCTAAGGCGCCGGGTCAGCGCCGCGTGAGCGATCAGTTGGTGGAACCCGAAATGCATGGCTCCGCCATGGGGGTGGCCAAACCACTCGCCGTTCCACTCCACGTTCAACGGCAGGTGCACACGACCGTCGCGCCAGGCGTCGCCGAGTTCGTCGGGGGTAACCGCCACCGGAGCAAAGCTGCTGGCGGGCTTGGCCTGGACAAAGCCGAAGCCGGTCTTCATTTCCCTGGGCGCCAGTGCACGCAAGCTGACGTCGTTGAGTTGCAGCACCAGACGCACATGCTGCAAGGCCCGGTCCGGCGGGCAGCCCATGGGCACGTCATCGACCAGCACCGCGAACTCGCCCTCGAAATCGATGCCGTGGGCCTCGCTGGGCAAGGGAATGTCGGCCCGCGGCCCAAGAAAGTCGTCGCCGGCCCCCTGATAGATCAACGGTATGTGCTCGACGCCATCGATGGGGTCCAGGTTGAAGGCCTTCTGCATCAGCTCGCCGTGGCTGAGGAAGGATGACGCGTCCAGCCACTGCCTGGCCTGGGGCAGCGGCGCGGCGAGCAATGCCAGGTCAAGGTCGAACGCACCCGGGGCCTGCCCGGCGTTGAGTTGCTCATACAATTGCTGCAGGTCGCCCTCGACCTGCGCCCAGTCGTCCAGTGCAGCCTGCAGCGTAGCGGCGATGCTGCTGGCCTCCACCGCCCGCTCCAGGTTGCGGGCAACCACCAGCAGGCGGCCAGCGCGGCTACCGTCATTGAGTGTGGCGAGCTTCATGGCAGCACCTCCTTGAGCTGCTCGGCGTAACGACCGTCAAGCAGGATGAACACCATGCGGGCCATCTGCGCGGTGCGGTTGCTCCAGGCATGGTTGGTGCCGCGCTGCACGACGATGTCACCCCGCTTGAGGTGTACCTCGTCGCCGTCCAGCACCAGCCACACCTCACCTTCAGTGACGATCCCGTAATCCAGGGTTTCTGTGCGGTGCATCAGTTTGTGCTTTGAATCAGCGTTGCCGGTGCCGGCATGCGCTTCGCCGATTTCGGCGAAGGCGGCCGCCGCCTGCTCAGCGCTGACCTGGTTCTGCAGGCTGTCCGGCGGGATATCCACCACGCGGATCACACTGCCCAACGGGCCGGGGCTCAATTGCAGGGGCCGGGCGGTCGGGTCGTCGCCGTTATCCAGCAGCGCCGGGCTGCCGGCACTGTTCCACACTTCGTAGAACACCGTGCCAGGCACCGCCTTGAGCGCAAAGTCATGCGCCGTAGGGCCACAACTGGCCACTACCGCCTGCCCTTGGGAGTCGTGGCCGGTGACGACGCGTTTGAAGGTTGCAAGTGACTGCATGCTGTCTCCTGTCAATTACCGTGGCCGGTGCCAGGGGCGGCACCTGGGCCTGTGTTGGAAAGCTGATCGTTCACAGCGCCCCCACTGCGCCCGCCGCGCGGGCGCGACGCAACAGCAGCAGGCACAGCGGCGCCAGGATCAGTTGGCTGAGGGCAACCAGTAGCAGCGCCTGGGGCAGATGCGGCGCCGCGCCGCCGGTCAGCGCAAGCACCAGCAAAGGGCTGATGAATTCACCGGCAAAAATCGCTGCGGTGAAGCCGCCCGTGGCCCGGCCGCGCTGGTCGAAACCGACGTGCTGCATGACCTGGCTGATCAGGGTGGGCAGCAACAGGCCCACGCCCAGGCCATTGACCAGTACGGCCAACACCACCATTGCGTGGCTGGTGGAAAGCGCCATCAGCCCGCCGCCAAGCCCCGCCGTGGCAAACCCCAGCGCCAGCAGGCGGCCAGCAGGCTGGCGGGCCAGCAAACGGAAGGCCAGTGCGCCGGCCAGCACGCCGAGCTGGTTGGCGCCCATGGTCAGGCCCACCTGCTGGGGCGCATCCACCTGCAGCAGTTGCAGCAGGTAACCAACCTGCACAGGTACGATGAACAGGCTCACACCTGCCAGGCCGGTCAGCAGGTAGATCGGCGCCAAGGCGGCCCAGGGAAAGCGTGAAGCCTGGGCGTGTTGAGGTTCGACACGGCGGGCCTGAGGTTCCCACAACAGCAAGGCCATCAGCGGCAGGCACAACACGCCGACTGCATACAGCGCGAACGGCGTACGCCAGCTGTTCTCGCCCAGTGCCCCGCCCAGCCCCATGAACAGGGCGGCTGACAGCGAAGTGGCGACCATTTGCAGGGCAAACAGGCGCTCCCGGCGCTGGCCATCGAAGTAGTCACCCATCAATGTGGTGCAGCAGGTCATGATACCGGCTTCGGCCAGGCCAATGCCGGCGCGGCTGGCGATGATCAGGCCAAGTGAATCCAGCCACAGCGGCAGCACCCCGCAGACGCTGTAAAGCAGCATGCTGGCGAGCAGCAAAGACCGTCGGCCGACACGGTCCGCCAGCATCCCGGCCCATGGTGCCGCCAACGCAATCACCAGCGCAGGCAGCGTCAGCACGACCGGTACCAGCACCGCGACGCCGGGCGTCTCGGTGAAATGCATCTGCATGCGTGGCAGCACAGGCGCGATCAGCACTGCCCCGAGCACCGGCAGGCAGCTGCCGAACAGCAATAGCAGCGCCTGAACACTGCCGGCGATACGTTCAGCGGCCATGGCTCACCTCCTCCAGCGAATGAAGCTTCGCCTGGCGCGGGGTGAGTTCAGCGCCTGCCAGGCACTGTTGCGACAAAGGCTCACGAGCAGGCAACACCGGATCCGCCTGCGAACGCACCTGGCCTTGCGGCAGCAGGAAGTAGGCCAGTGCCGGCAGCAGGACCAGTGCCCCGACCATGTTCCACACGAACATGAAGGCCAGCAACACGCCCATGTCTGCCTGGAACTTGATCGGCGAGAAGATCCAGGTGCCCACCGCAATGGCCAGGGTCACGCCAGTCAGCATCACCACCTTGCCGGTGAACAGCAGCGCGCGGTAATACGCCTGGGAAAGGCTCGCCCCCTGTCGCAGCTGGGCCAGCACGATGCTCATCACATAAAGCGCGTAGTCCACTCCGATGCCGACGCCGAGCGCGATCACAGGCAAGGTCGCCACCTTCACGCCGATGCCCAACGCCACCATCAACGCTTCGCAAAGGATCGAGGTGAGCACCAGCGGCAACACCGCGCAAAGCACCGCACGCCAGGAGCGGAAGGTCACCAGGCAAAGCAGGATGACGGCCCCGTAAACCCACCAGAGCATGTCGCGGTTGGCCTGTTTCACCACCTGGTTGGTGGCGGCCTCGATGCCGGCGCTGCCGGCAGCGAGCAGGAAGGTGGCCTGTTCGCTGTCGTTGTCGCGGGCAAAGGTCTGCACGCTGTCCACCACCCGCGCAAGCGTGTCGGCCTTGTGGTCAGTGAGGTAGGCATAGAGCGTGAGCAGGCTGCAGTCATCGTTGTACAGCCCGCGCGGGGCGTTGGCGGTGACCATGTTCAGGGTCGCCTGGTTGTTCACCAGCTCGTACCACTTCGGGCTGCCTTCAGACAGGCCAACCAGTACCCTGCGGTTGAGCAGCGCCAGTGAGTTGGTCGAGTCCACGCCCGGCAGGCCGCGCAACTGCCAGTCAAGGTCGTCCACACGCTTGAGGGTATCGTAGGCCGAGCAGCCGCCGGCTGGCGTGCGCACCATCACCGCAAACACGTCACTGCTGGCACCGTAATGCTCGGTGATGAAGGCGTTGTCGCGGTTGTAACGCGAGTCCGCACGCAGCTCGGGGGCGCCAGCATCCAGGTCACCGACCTTCAGGTGCAGGCTCACGGCGAATCCGCCAGCGGCCATCAGTACTGCCAGTGCAATGCACCACGCCGCCCAGCGGCGCCGGGTGAAGTGGTCCAGCAGGCGCCACATCGCGTGCTTCTGCGCCCCGCTCGCCTCCGCTTCTTCGGCGCGCAGGCTACGGCGCGCACCTCGGGCGCTGACGCCGACATAGGAAAGCAGCACCGGCAGCAGGATCAGGTTGGTGAAGATCAGCACCGCCACGCCGAGGCTGGCGATGACGGCAAGGTCCTGGATCACCTGGATACGGATGATCATCAGCACCGCAAAGCCCACTGCATCACACAACAGCGCAGTGAGCCCGGCCAGGAACAGCCGGCGGAAGGTGAAGCGCGCCGCCACCAGGCGGTGCATGCCGCGGCCGATGTCCTGCATGATGCCGTTCATCTTCTGTGCGCCATGGCTCATGCCGATGGCGAACACCAGAAACGGCACCAGCACCGAGTACGGGTCCAGTTCGTATCCCAGCACCGGCAGCAGGCCCATTTGCCAGATCACTGCCACCAGTGAGCAGGTCACCACCAGCGCCGTACTGCGCGCACATCGGGTGTACCAATAGAGCACGACAGCCGTGATGGCGATGGCGGCGGCGAAGAACAGCAGGATCTGCCTCAGCCCATCGATCAGATCGCCCACCACCTTGGCGAAGCCGGTGATGTGAATCTGCACACCCTGCTGCTGGAAGCGTTCACGCAGGGTTTCCAGTTCGCTGGCGAAGGCGGTGTAGTCAAGCGCCTTGCCGTCCGGCGTCGTTTCCAGCAGCGGCACGTAGACGATGCTCGAACGCTGGTCGAAGGCCACCAACTGGCCGATCTCGTTGGAGCGTTCGACGTTGCGCTTGAGCGCTTCGAGGCTCGCGAGGCCGCCGTCGTAGCCGTCGGGGATCACCGGGCCGCCTTCCAGGCCCTCCTCGGTCACCCCGGCCCAGCGGGTTGAGGGGGTCCAAAGCGACTTCATCGCCGCACGGTCGACGCCCGGCAGCAGGTACACCGCGTCGTTGAGCTGCTGCAGGCTGTGCAGATAGTCCTTGTCGTAGATGCTGCCACTGGGGTTGGCCACGGCGATGCGCACCGCGTTGCCCAGGCCGGCAAGTTCCTGGCGGTGTTCCAGGTAGTTGTGGACGAATGGGTGATCGCGCGCAATCGTCTTCTCGAAGCTGGCGTTGAGCGTCAGGCGCGTGGCCTGCCAGCCAAGCAGCAAGGTCGCGGCCAGGCACAACAGCAGGACCAGCGCCCGGTGGTTGAACAGTGCACGCTCCAGCAGCGACCCGGACATGTTGTCGAAGTCATCGAGACGGCCGCTGCAAGGCGCGGGCGGATTCATGGCATGCATGGCTCAGTCCTTCGTGGAAGAGGAAGAAGAAGGTGCCAGGCGGCGTGCACCGGCCATGCCGACGGCGACGATGGCACCGTCGGCGGCAGTGGTGGCGGCAGTCAGTGGCAGGCCATCGGAGACCGGCAAGGGATGCGCGGCAAAGGCGCTGAGGCTGCTGCGCAGCAGCATCCCGGCCTGGTTGGCCAGCAACACGTGATCACCGGCGACGCGGATGCCATTGAGCGAAGCAGGAATCGGGTTGGCCAACGCCTGGAAACTGGCACCGCCGTCATCGGAGGCAAACAACGAACCGCGCAACCCGCCGACCAGCAGCCGCCCGTTGGGCAGCACGCTGGCAGCGAAGTAGCTCCCGTCATAAGGGCCTTGCAAAGCCTCGAAATGAGCACCGCCATCGCGCGAACGCAGCAGCAGGCCCTGTTCGCCGGCGACATACACGTCAGCGCCCTGACGTGCCAAGGCATACAGGTGCAGGCCGCGGCGGTTGGGCAACAGGCCCATGCCCGACTGCCAGCTGCGCCCGCCGTCGGCCGTGATCATGGCCAGGCCGTAGGCGCCCACGACCAGGCCGTGCTGCGCATCGGCAAAGCTCAGCGCCAGCAACGGCTTGTCGGCACCGTCGGCCAGCAGCCGTTGTGCCGCGGCCAAACGGCGCTCATCAGCAGATGCCTCGGCTGCCTGCAACTCCAGCGCAGCGGCGCGCTTGCCGTCGAGCTGCAAAGTCCAGTGCTCGCCGCCATCCTCGCTGCGCAGCACTACGCCGGCGTGGCCAACCGCCCAGCCGTTGCGCTCGTCGACGAACTGCACCGCGGTCAGGCTGACACTCACCGGCACGGTCTTGGCCTGGCGCCAGGCCTGGCCGTTGTCATCCGAGAGCAGCACCACGCCACGTTCGCCCACCGACACCAGGCGCGTGCCGGCACGGGCCACATCCTGCAACACCGCTCGCAAGGCCTGGGGGCCCTGCACTGCGGGCTGCGAGAGCACATCCACGCTACCGCCGGCGTAGGCCGGGGGCAGCGCGCAACAGGCGGCCAGCAGCCAGCCATGGAGCATCTTGTTCATCGCACGCAACCTTTTGTTCTTGTAGTCGATACAGCCCAGGTGCAATGCGCCTGCTCAGCGCACGCCCTCACCCGCCATGGCATCGGCGGTGAATACCGAGTCCTTGTAGGGCGGCACGATGCGGTACTGCTCCTGCTTGCCGGCAAACAGATCGCCGGCAAACCACGCGCCGGACAGCAGGTCATAGAAGCCGTTGGTCAGGGTCACCACGCCAGGCAGGTCAGGCAGTACCACCGGCGAGGTCCAGACCACTTTGGCCAACTGGTTGCGTGCGTCGTATCGCTCACCCAGCACCGCTGCCCAGGTGTCCTCATCGAGGTAGTAGGTGCTCTTGGGCATCACGTGACGCTGGCCCTCCTTGAGCGTCGCCTCCACCACCCACACCCGATGCAGTTCCCAGCGGATGGCTTGTGGCTTGAGGTGATGCGGGTCGAGCAGCGCTTCGGCGTTGGCGGCGGTAAACACCTTGTTGGCGTTGTAGGGGATATACATCTCTTTCTTGCCCACCAGCTTCCAGTCGAAGCGGTCCAGGCGGCCGTTGAACACGTACAGTTCGTCGAAACTCATCACCCCCGCTGTAGCTGGGGTCGGCGTGTCGCAGCAGGCATTGGGCAGGCGGCGCACGCGGCGCTGACCAGGCAGGTAGGTCCACACCGCCGCTTTATCGGCATTGAGGTTTTCAAGGCCGGTGATGGCCTCGCCCGCCCGCAACGGCGGCCCATCGTTGGTCATGCGGATGGACCAGAACACACCTTTGTCACCACTGCCCCCAGGCAGATACCAGGGCATCTGCAAATCGGCGCGCGAATCGTTGGTCAGCACGTGCTTGCCGTCGGCGGTGGTCAGGTACTGGTTGAAGCTGGCGTGCCACGAGGCCCCGCGCCAGCGCAGCAGGTGGTTCCACATGGCTTCTACGCCATTGCCCGGGATCGGGAACGGAATGCCCCCGGAGGCGCCTTCGGGCATGGCGCCGGCAGGGCCGTCCACCAACTTGCCGCTGGTGGCGTTGGCAAAGGTTGCGTCATACACCGATTGCGGTGCGGCAGCGCTGCGGTGGGTCGGGTACACGTCCAACCGGTAGCTGTCGGGGTACTTCTTGAGCATCGCCTGGATGCCTGGGGTCAGCTTGTCAGCGTACTGCGTCATGTTCTGCGCAGTGATTGTCAGCAGCGGCTTGTCAGCGGCGAACGGGTCGCCACGCTTGCCGCCGTCCTTGTAAGCGGCGTCGACCTGGGTGTAACCGCCGGTCCAGGCGGGGATACTGCCGTCGGCATTGCCGGCACGCTCGCCGCCCAATGGGGTCAGTGTGGTCTTGAGCGTTGCCGCCTGCTCGGGGGATACCGCGGCAAAAGCGCCGTGGGCGAGCAGCAGCGAGGCACTCAGGGCAGTGAACAGGGAAACGACTTTATTGTTGTGTTTCATCGGGTAGTCCTCGGTCAGAAGGTACGGCTGACGGTGAAGGCGATGAAGTCGCGGTCTTTGAGCGACTGTTCGAAGGTGTAGTTGTTGTCGGCATCGAGGAAGGTGTTTTCCGGGCCGTAGTAATGCGTGTAGGTCAGGCCAAGGCTCCAGGTATTGAGATAGTTGCCCTTCAGGCCGATGTTCAGGTCGCCGCCATGGTCGGTGCCAAAGCCGGTACCCAAGGCCATCGAGGCACCGTTGGTGTAGCTCGCCCCGATCGGCACCGAGAGGTCCAGGCCTGGGTAGATCTGCCGGTACATCGGTTCGAAGACCAGGCGCAGGCTGGTGGCGTCACGGTCGGCGTTGGGGTCGACGGCGTCGGCGTTCTTGCTCACGCTCATCACCCGGTTCCAGGCAATCTCGCCCAGGAAGGTCGACTCGGCGGCAATGAAGTTAGGCTCCAGGCTCGCCAGCCAGGAGACGTTGGCATGCAGCGTGCGGCCGGTGGCGTAGACCGGGTTGTCGTCGTTGTCGATCACCTCGCCCGTCGCCAGTGCATGCTGGTTGGTCGAGGCCAGTGGCTGGTTCCAACGGGTGGAAAGCTCGCCAGCGACGTTGAAGTTGCCCAGGGTGGTGGAAAAACTGGCGCCCAGTGCCTCGATGCCCTCGGGGTACACCCAGTAGAACTCGCCGGCCTTGCCACTGACCGGGTCGAGGTTGGCGAAGTCGGGGCGTACGTTGAGCTGCGGTGACTTGTCGTGGAAGCGAATGGCATAGAGCCCCCAGTCCACGGTCTCGGTGCGCCAACGCAACTGCACACCGCCCTGCCCCGAGTCTTTGGCTTCCTTGTCGTTGCCATGATAGAAGGCCAGTGGCTGGCCACCAGGGAACACCGGCGCGCCAACGAACATGCGCTCTGCGCCGTCCCCAAAGAAGTCGTCGTTGGAGAAATAGCTACCGGCTGCCGGCAGGCGGTTGGCCTCCCACTCGAACTGGTAGTAGGCGCCCAGGGAAACATCCGGCGTCAGCTGCAACTGCCCGGAAATCTGCTGCACCGGGCGGATCAGCTCCTTGAACTGGGTGTTGGGCACCGACAGGCCCTTGACCACATCCACCGGCGCCATGCCCCCGGCGATGCCGTTCATGCCGTAGAACAGGCTCTCGCCCCACTGCATGGCGTAACGGCCCAGGCGGCCAGACACCGGCAGCTCACCGATCTCGGCCTTGCCAAAGATGAACGCATCGAGCAGCTCGCCCTTGCGCCCGTGCAAGGTACGGGTGTCATCGGTGAACTCGTCGAAATCTACCGAATAGCTGTTGGCGCGGCTGGGGTCGCCATTGTCGTTACCCTGGTTGTAGACATCGTCATACCAGGCCGCGCCACTGACCCGGGCGCCGACGTTGCCGTAGGTCACATCCAGCTCTGACAGCAGGTCCAGGCGGTTGGAAATCAGGCCTTTGTCGAAGTTGCGGTCACCATCATCCAGGTTCAGTGCCGTCTGCCCCTCGGTGAGTTTGCTGCTGGCATCCTGGGTGCGCCAGGCGGCGCTGTACTTCAGGGTATTGTCCCAGCGTACCCTCAGGTCCGGGTTGCCAGTATCGAATTGCAGCGCCTGGGCCTGGCTGGCCGCCAGCGCGAAAATCGCCAGGGTGAGGGGTTTGAGCGGCGGCAACGGCCGGGCGGTTGCACCTTTACGAGTCAACATCGTGGTTTCCTCTTTCTTGTTCTTGTGTCGGTGTTGGCATGCGTCGCGGCGCGCCAGCAAGGCAGGGTGCGCCGGGCACAGGTATCAGATCGGCCGGGCCGTGACCTCCAGCATCTGCTTGACCAGGCCGATGCGGTCAAAGGACGGGTCACGCTGGACCTCTTTCTCGCCCGCCAGCAGCGACATGTCGCTGATGAACTTGCAGCGCTCGAAACGGCGGCCCATGAAGCACTGCAACTGCTCGTCCAGGCTGCCGCCGGCGGTCAGCGCTTCGGCCAGCACCACGGCATCTTCGATGGCCATGCCCGCACCCTGCCCCAGGTGCGGTGTGGTGGCATGGGCCGCATCGCCAATCAGCAGCACGCGGCCGCGGTACCAGGGCTCGTCGACGAACACCGCCTCCAGTGGCTTGTAGACGACCTCTGCGCTGTCACGGATCTGTTCGCGCAGCTCACCGATCAACCCGCCAAACCCCGCCAGGCGCTGGCGCAGGCCAGCAGCAAGCCCGGCCGGGTCCATCCACGGGTTGCCCGGTTCGTGGGAAGTGGTGAACAGGTACATCAGGTTGTCGGCCAGCGGCACCAGCCCAGCATTGCCCGAGGGGCCCTGGTAATTGGCAAGGTGGTCGATACCGGCTGCGCGCGGGAAGTTGTGACGCCATACCGACTGGCCGGTGAATTGCGGCTGGTAGGCATCACCGAACAGCAAACCACGGATCTTCGAGTACAGGCCATCGGCACCGACCACCAACGCATAGCGCCCCTGGCGGCCATCGCTGAACAGCACGTCCACGCCAGTGGCATCCTGCTCGAAGCTCTCCACAGAGGTGCCCAGGCGCACTTGGGTACCGAGTTCGATGGCGGTTTCGCTCAGCACCTTGTGCAAGGCACGGCGAGAGATACCGACGTTGGCCGGGTACTGCGGGCCGGCCAGGCGCTGCCCCGGAATACGCGCCAGCTGGTGGCCTTCAGTGGTGTAGATGGCTACGTCCTCGAAGGCGTAGGCCGCGCTCAGGTAGGCATCGAGCACCCCCAGGCGGTGCATCTCGCGCACCACGTTGCTCTGCTGGATGATGCCGACGCCGTAGACGGTCCACTCGGTCTTGAGTTCGACCAGGTCGACCGCCATCCCCTTGCGGCGCAGCGCGATGGCGGCGCACAGCCCGCCAATCCCGCCGCCCACGATCAGTACGTTGCTCACAGTATTCATGGCATCCCTCACGTCTTGTTCTTGTTGTTCGCCGCAGCGTGGGCGGCGGGCATTTCCTGTGCCTTGGGCACAGCTTCCCGGCAGCGCCGGGCTTTGACCAATCGAGTCCTGGGATGCGACCTATCACGCGGCGCGATACCTCAGGGGTGCAACTGTTGCAGCGGCACTACCAGCCAGCCGTCCACCTCGCGGTGATCAAGCGCCTGCAGCGCATCGCCACGGCAAGGGCCGTGAACGCAGGTGCCATCGTCAGGCCGAAAGCGTGCGCCATGGGCGTAGCAGACCACCCACTGGCCATCGGCACTGAGGAAGCGGTCCTTGCGGTACTCCAGCGGTACCAGCAGGTGCGGACACAGGTTGCGGTAAACACGCACAACGCCGCGGTGCCGCAGGGCGAACAGGCTGTCTGCCCCCCTGCCCTGCGGGTCGAAGCCGCGTGCCTTGCCCTCGCTCAGTTCCGCGAGCGGGCACAGCGCCACGCAAGGCACAGCTCAGGGCTGCTTTGGCGGTGGGCCACCGGGCGCCCACTTCTCCCGCGAAGCGAAAAGGAACAGCTGCGAGTTGTCGGCCGACATCGGTGCCTGGCGCGCCGCCCACTCATCGTCATGCTTGTCCATGTCGGCGTCGTACTCGATGTGGCAGCCCAGCGGGCTGTTGAAGTACCAGAACCAGTTCGAGCCCAGCAAGTGACGGCCCGGGCCCCAGAAACTGGTCCAGCCCTTTTGCTGGAAGCGATTGCCGGCCAGCAGCACTTCCGTGCCGCTGCCCATATGGAAGGTGAAATGCTCGCAGCCCTGCATGTGTGGCGGCGTCTGGATCATGAACAGGCAGTGGTGATCGTCCATGCCAGCGGTACGCATGAACGGGCCGACGCCGATGAAACTGTCAGTGGTGACGAAGCCCAGGCGGTCGCGATAGAAGGCTTCGCCTTTGGCCGCATCGGGCACGAAGTACACCACATGAGACAAGGTGCGCGGCTGCGCTGGCATGTCCAGCGTGATGCCCAACTGGTTGAGTGGGCGCTGCGGCGCGCTACCGGGAGCGTTGGTGAGGTCGGCCGGCGCCTGGAAGCTGCGTCTGCAGGAGACCTGGAAGGCGATGGCAAAGCCCA
Organism: Pseudomonas sp. SG-MS2; assembly: GCF_009933855.1. Taxonomy (NCBI): domain Bacteria; kingdom Pseudomonadati; phylum Pseudomonadota; class Gammaproteobacteria; order Pseudomonadales; family Pseudomonadaceae; genus Pseudomonas; species Pseudomonas sp. SG-MS2. Next base: position 52,578 of record NZ_MOMO01000074.1, read on the forward strand.
GGTCGTCGACACTGTGCAGCACACCCTGCTCGTCACGGCGCACCTCGCGGTCGCGCCCCAGCTCGTCGGCGATGGCCTCAAGGTCCTGCGTCGCTGCCACGCCGTAAACGGTTTCACGCAGCGATGGGGTCGGGCCCAGCGCCGGCGGCAGGTGGGGGTCATCGCCGTGACGGATGATGATCGCAGTGCCGTCGAGTGCTTCGAAACGGCCACCGTCGGGATCCAGTTGTACGGCTGTGAGGCCGTAATCACGCAGGCAATCGGCGCAGGCCTGGATATCGTCGACGCCGAATACCAGTGCGTCGAGTCCAAGAATGTTCATGGCTACCACTCCATTGAAATTGTTGTTCGGTGCCAGCCAGGGTCACCGGTAGCAGGTCGGCGCGGCGGGCAGGCCGCTCGACTGGAGGGCAGATTGCTGGCTGATCGGCCAGGCTGACCAATCGCGAGTCAGGATGCGAGGCATCGGTAATCGCGATACCTGTGCGCAAGCCCATGGCGCCTGGCGTTGGCTCGGGTGGACAGCGGATTGGCCTTGACGTATCGGCAATGCGGCGGGAAGGTATCGCGAAAATAACTACAAGAACCGTGAGCTATCACCATGCGCTTTCACCACCTGGATCTGAACCTGCTGGTCGCACTGGATGTCCTGCTCGAAGAGCAGAACATCACCCGTGCCGCTGAACGCCTGCACATGACGCAATCGGCCACCAGCGGGGTGCTGGGCCGCTTGAGAACGTTTTTCGAGGACGAACTGCTGGTGCAGGTCGGCCGCAAGATGCAGCCCACACCCTATGCACTGGAGCTGGCCCAGCCGGTGCGCGAGGTGCTGCTGACCATCCGCTCCTCGATTACCGCCAAGCCGGTGTTCGACCCCTCGAGCAGCAAACGGCACCTGCGCCTGGTGACCTCGGACTACCTGATCAGCGTGCTGTTCGCCCAGGTCATCCAGAAAATCCACCTTCAGGCGCCGCACATCACCTTCGAAATGATCAGCCCCGGTGACAACAGCGCCGAGCTTCTGATGCGCGGCGAAGTCGACATGATGATCGTGCCCGAGCGTTACCTCATCGATGGCCACCCGTCGCAGCTGTTGTTCGAGGAAGACCACGTGTGCGTGGTCTGGCGCGACAATCCGCAAGTCGGCGAGAGCCTGACGCTGGAACAGTACATGCAGATGGGGCATATCTCGGTGGGCTTTGGCCGTAACCGGCACCTGAGCATCGAGGACTGGTTCATGAACCAGTACGGCTTCAACCGCCGCCTGGAAGTGATTACCAACGACTTCAACACCCTGCCGCAGCTGCTGGTAGGCACCCCCCGCGTGGCCACCATGCACCGGCGCCTGGCGCAGCTGTATGCCCGCTACCTGCCCCTGCGCATCCTGCCGCCACCGGTGAAGATCCCGGTGATGCGCGAATTCATGCTCTGGCACCGCAGCATGGAGGGTGACCCCATGCACCGCTGGTTGCGTGAACGCATCAGCGACTTCATTCAGCACGTCGACCAGCAACCCGACGCCCTGCTCGCCAGCGCCTGAGCGGCAGCCATCGCCCCGGCAGGCGCAACGTCGCCGGGGCATCGCGTTTGGCGATACCTCGCATCCTTGTTCACGATTGGCCCCACCTCGCCGTGTCTGCGTACCTTGCCTTCGGACAGCGCCTTGCGTACCTGTCGCAATTGTCAGGCGCCGGACTCAACGACCGCAGAAGGACAACAACAATGTTCCGTTACTTCCCCACCAACTATGTCTGGAATCTCTCGGTGGACCTGGCCATCGAAATGGGCGCCCGCCTGGGCGAGATCGAAGCGATGTGCGCGCCGCTGCAGGAGGCGGCCCTGCAACCCGACGCCGCCGGCACCCAGGCGTTTCGCGAAACCTGGTCGAAGATGGCCGACAAACTCTGCGCCCTGGCCGAAGAAGACGAGGCCGCAGGCCGATGCCTGTCCGCTGGCGAAAAATACAACCGCGCTGCCACTTACTACCTGACCTGCGAACGCCTGCAGGCGCATGGTGCGCCAGGGCGCGAGGCCCTGTACCAGCGTTTTCTCGAGACCTTCGCCCGCGGCATCGACCTGTCTAGGGAAAACTGCGAGCGGGTGGAAATCCCCTACGAAGGCCAGCATCTGAGCGGGCTGCTCGTGCGCGCCGAAGGCACGACCGGCCCGGCACCACTGCTGGTGCAGGTCAACGGGCTGGATTCGACCAAAGAGATGAAGTACCGCGTCGGTCTGCCAGCGTGGCTGGCCAAACGTGGCGTGTCCTCGCTGATCATCGACCAACCCGGCACGGGCGAGGCGTTGCGCCTGCAAGGCCTGACCGCGCGTTACGACAGCGAGCATTGGGCCAGCCGCGTAGTGGACTGGCTGGAAACCCGCCCGGAAGTCGACCCCAAGCGCATCGGTATGGAAGGGGTATCGCTGGGGGGTTACTACTGCCCACGTGCGGTGGCCTTCGAACCGCGCTTCGCCTGCGGTGTGGTGTGGGGCGCCAACCACGACTGGCGGGATGTACAGAAGCGTCGCCTGGAGAAGGAAGGCGACTTCCCGGTGCCGCATTACTGGGCGCACGTGTGCTGGGTCTGGGGCGCCAAGGATATGGACGAATTCATGACCATTGCCGAAAACGTACACCTTGATGGCGTGCTCGACCGCATTCGCGTCCCCTTCCTGGTGACCCACGGCGAAAAGGACTCGCAGATCCCGCTCAAGTGGGCCCATCGCACCTACGAGCAGCTGGTCAACAGCCCCAAGCGCGAATTGAAGGTCTTCACTGAGCGCGAAGGCGGCGTGCAGCATTCAAGCTTCGACAACAGCATCAATGCCGGCCAGTTCATCGCCGACTGGGTTGCCGAAACGCTCGGCGGGCATACCGCCTGAACCCTTGCTGGTGAAGGTGCCGGGGCAGCCTTTATGGCGACTGCCCCGGTGCCTGTCAGCGGTTCATGCCGTCATCAGGCCGGTGCCCGCGTACCGTGGAATGATGCGATCCGCCACCCCTTCTCCCGTTTGACCCAAAGCTGCGTGGCGAAACCTTCGGCGCGCACCGGTTCGCCGCCGCCGCGTTTTTGCAGCAGGTTGCATTGCACCCCGCTCATCAGCGCCAGCCCGTCGGCAAACACCCGCACCGTCAGCTCACCGCGATCCACGGCCAGGTAGCGCACGGCATTGCGGGCATAATCCAGGTACTGTCCTTTGTCCTGCACCAGCCCCGTGGTGTGGACATAAAGCAGATCATCGTCGAACAGCACCTCGAGCTGCTCATGGTCCTCGTGGACCAAGGCGCGCTGGCGTTCGGCTTCAAGGCTCAGCAACTCATCACCAATAGCCTTCATGGTACTTCCTTCAGGATTAATTGAGCGGCACATCCTCACCTCACCCCCAGCGCAAGGAACAATCGTGGATATCCATGCCTGCCATCGACACTGACGATACCTGGCCATTGCCCCCTGCCGGCCCGGGCAACCCGGCAGCCACAGGGGGTGCGGCAGGTATCGATGCCATCGATGGGTGGCCAACGACAGGATCTGATGGTGCCTGCCGCCGCAGGCACATAGCCTGCCGGAAACAACAAGACGAGTAGAACCCGACCATGAGCGCCCTGCACCTTCACTGCGCCACCCTGTTCGATGGCGCCAGCCTTCAGGCACGCCAGCAACAGACGCTGATCATCGAAAACGGCCTGATACGCCATGTTGGCGCGACGGCCCAGGCGCCACGCCCATTGCCCGGTGACCGCGAAGTGCGCGGCGACTTCGTCATGCCGGGGCTGGTAGACGTGCACACCCACCTGGCGTTCGGCAACGCCCAGAGCGAGGAAGACATCGACATCTGGACCAGCGACGAATTCCGCGCGTTGCGCGGCATGTTCTTCGCCCAGCACGTGCTGGCTGCCGGGGTCACCTCGATGGTCTGCCCGGGTGACAGCGGCCAGCTCAGCATCGCCGTGCGCAACACGGTCAACGCCGGGCTCTTCGAAGGCCCGCGCATCGCGGCAAGCAGCCGCGTGATCACCAACCGGCAAAGCCTCAACGACTGGTTTCCCAGCCGCGTCGGCGCACCGGAATACTTCACCGCTGCGCTGGTCACCAGCCGTACCGAAGCCATCGCGCAGATCCGCAAACAGGCCAAGGATGGCGTCGACTTGATCAAGATCGCCATGGACGGTACGCACCGCCGCCCCAACGGTGAAATCATCGCCGCCTTCACAGCCGATGAAACCCGCGAAATGGTCGACGAAGCGCACCGCCTCGGCTGCCGGGTAGCGACGCATGCCTACGGCCGCGAAGCCGTGATGTACGCGGCCAAGGCAGGCGTCGATCTGGTCTTTCATGCCTTCTACATGGACGACGCCTGCATCGAAGCACTTCTGGAGGCAGGCAGCGTGCTGGCGCCCACCATGACCTTCCCACAGAACACCGTAGATTTCTGCCAGCCCCACGACCCGGCGGTGACCACAGGCTACGCCGGCTACTGTGCCCGCACGCTGGAACTGGGCACGCCGGTGCTCAAGCGCGCCAAGGCGGCCGGTATTCCGTTCGCCTGCGGCAGCGACAGCGGTTTTGCCGTCACCCCTTACGGTGAGTGGCATGCGCGTGAACTGGAGTTGCTGGTCACGCGCCTGGGCTTCACCCCGGCACAAGCGCTGCACGCTGCGACCAATGTCGGCGCACGCCTGATGCCACGCGGTGAAACGCTCGGCACCCTGGAGCCAGGCAAACAGGCCGACCTGTTGATCCTCGATGGCTCGCCGCTTGACGACATCCGCATCCTGCAAGACCGCAACCGCCTGCAGGCGGTGTACAAGGCAGGCCAGCCGGTGCGCCTGCAACGCACGCCCTACAACCCTAAGCAGGTCTCGGACTTCAACTCCCTGAAATGGACCGAACTCTACACCCGCGACCGTGTAGCCGAACTTGGCAAATGGAGCCAGTGACCATGCAGACACTCGATTTCGAAACCGCCGCGCGGCTTGCCGCGTCTACGCTGCGACACGCCCGGGCCTTGGGCGTGCGGCCTTTGGCAGCCGCCGTGCTCGATGCTGCAGGCCACCCGCTGGCGCTGTTGCGCGATGAGCAGGCCAGCGCCTTGCGCCCACAGATCGCCACCGCAAAAGCCAGCGGCTGCCTGGGTATGGGCTTCGGTGGCCGGGAGCTGGCAAGGCGCGCTCAGGTGATGCCAGCATTCTTCGACGCGATCAACAGCCTGACCCAAGGCCACGTGATCCCAGTACCCGGCGGTGTTCTGCTGCGCGACACCGAGGGGCGCCTGCTGGGGGCAATCGGCGTCAGCGGTGACACCTCGGACAACGATGAGCGTTGCGCCTTGCTGGCCATCGAAGAGTTCGGCCTGGTCGGTGACACGGGCGACCTTCAGGCGTGATCTACCCCGGCCGCCTGCTCGGTCAGCACCTGTCGCAGCCAGCTCAGGGCCGGGTCGGATGCTTGTTGCGGGTGCCATTGCACCACTTGCACAGCCACCGGGAAGGCGATGGGCGATGGCAGTACCCGTAGCTGATGACGACGCGCCAGCCCTTGGGCCTGGCGCCGAAACAACGTAGCGATGCGCGGCGTACCGGCGACGAAGTCGCCCATCAGCGCGAAACTCTGCACCGCCACGGCCACACGCCGCTCGATGCCGATTTCACGCAAGTGCTGGGTGTCGAGCGAGAGGTTCTGGCCATCGGTGAACTCGCGCACGACATGCGCGGCTGCACAGAACTCAGCCAGGCCAAGGCCCGCCTGGTAAGCCACTGCATGCGCGCAAACAACGCAGCACAGCTCATCCTCGAGCAACACTGAGTGGGGGTAGCGCGGGTTGATGCGCCGCTGGGGCACGACCACCAGGTCGCTGCGGCGATAGTCCAGTGCCTCGGCAACCACGTCACCGTCACGCGACAGCGGCAGGTCGCGAACCGTCAGCGATATGCCGGGCGCCAGGCGCGCCAGTACACGGCTGAGCGCAGGCATGACAGTGGCCGCCACATAGTCCGACGCCACCAGGGTAAAGCGTCGCTCACAGCGGCCGGGGTCGAAGTCCAGGGACGTCTGCACCACCTCCCCGACCAGGCTTAGTGCCTTTCGCACTCTGGGTGCCAGCTGCCGCGCCAAGGCACTGGGCTCAAGGCCGCGCCCGAGCGGTATCAGCAGGGGGTCCTGAAAATGTTCGCGCAGGCGCCCCAGCGCAGCGCTGGTGGCAGACTGGCCAAGGTTGAGGCGCTGTGCCGCCCGGCTGACGCTGCACTCTTCGAGCAACACATCCAGGGCGACCAGCAGGTTGAGATCAAGACGTCGATAGCGCATGGGCAACTTATACCCGACAGGGGTGCGCTCACGATGCGGTTTTCGCACTACCAGGTATCGCCCTGCGCGATACATCGGGCTGCATCACAGCAGTAGCCGCGTTCAGGCCTTGCCAATCTCCGGCACCAGCATCCACTCCGCGCTGTCGTTCCACACATCCATGCGCACGATCTTGCCCGCCTTCACTTCGAAGCGGTCCAGGTAACGGTTGCCGGAAAAGCTGCGGCCATCCGGCCACTGCCCGTACAGCGTGCCATTGGAATACACCACGGTGTGGTCCTCGCGCTCGCACCAGTCGAACTGCCCCAGCTGCTTTTTCACCCAGGTGTAACGCGCGCCATTGAACGCGGTGATGTCGGTCGGGGTGGGCATCGCGCGGCCGCCGGTAAAGGTGATGCGCACGTCGTCGCTCATGAACGTGGCGGCGCGCACCGGGTCGGGGGCCATGGAGGCGGCGAGGAAGTCGCGCACGATCTGTACGGCGCTGTTGCTTTCGGTCATTGCAAGTCTCCGAGGGTGTCCAGAACGGGGCGTCGGCCCCGAACGATGCCTTGATGCAGTGCACGCGAGGGCGCTGAAGCCAAGGCGCAAGCCCCAAAACACGGGGTGCCCGAAGTATTTTCCAAATGGCACCTGTTTTGCTAGCACATTTTTATAAATTGCTAGCAATCAGGAGTTCGAACCATGTTCAGCCGTTCCTTGCTACGTCGCTGGCTGCCCTGCGCAGCCTTTTCCCTGGCCTGCTGCACAGGCTGGGTACAGGCTGCCGAACCGATCAAGGTGGGCCTGGTGGCCGCGTTGTCGGGGCAGTCGGCCAAGTCAGGCGAGGCCCTTACCCGGGGCCTCACCCTGGCCATCGACGAAATCAATGCCAAAGGCGGGCTGCTGGGCCGCCCGGTGGAGCTGGTGCGCCGCGATGACGAAAGCAACCCGGCCAAGGGCATGCTGGCGGCGCGCGAGCTGATCCAGCGGGAGAAGGTCAGCGTGCTGTTCGGCGGCCTCGACACCCCGGTGTCGCTGGCCATCGTGCCGTTGGCCAACCAACTGAAAACGCCGTTCATGGGCATCTGGGCGGCAGGCACCAAGATCACCGAGAACGGCGCGAAGGACAACTACGTGTTCCGCGTGTCGGCGGTGGATGAACAGGTGGATGAAGCGCTGGTCGCCTATGGCCTGCGCCAGGGCATGAAACGACCGGGTCTGATCCTGGCCAACAATCCTTGGGGCGAGTCGAACCTGGCAGGGCTCAACGCGGCCCTCGCCCGCCGCGACATGGCCCAGGCACCGGCCGAGCGCTTTGAAGACAGCGACCTGGATATGGTGCCGCAACTCATCCGCCTGAAAAGGGCAGGTGTCGACACCCTGCTGCTGGTCGGCAACGTCGGCCCGTCGGCGCAGGTGGTCAAGTCGCTTCAGCAGATGGGCTGGAACGTGCCGGTGGTGTCGCACTGGGGCCCGGCCGGCGGCCGCTTTGGCGAGCTGGCCGGGCCAGACGCCGGGCGCGTGCACTTCATCCAGACCTTTGTCTTCAGCGCCCACAACAGCGCCCGCGGCGATGCCTTGCTGGCCGCACTCAAGCAGCGCTACCCACAGGTCAAGACCCTGGCCGACGTAACCCCGGCCGTGGGCATCGCCAACGCCTACGACGCCATGCACCTGGTGGGCCTGGCGATCGACAAGGCCCAGGACACCCAAGGCACGAAGGTGCGTGACGGCTTCTATGCCATCAGCGACTACGACGGGCTGATCAAGCACTACCAGCAGCCGTTCAGCGTTGACCGCCACGATGCCCTGGGCCCTGACGACTACATTTTCAGCCGCTTCGATGGCGACACCATCGTGCCCGTGACGCCCTGAGCGGAGGCCCTCGACATGATCACCACCGCACTGGTCAGCGGCCTGGGCCTGGGCAGCATGTATGCGCTGCTGGCTTTGGGCTTTCACCTCACCTATGCCGTGTCGCGCACGGTCAACTTTGCCCAGGGCAGCGCGATGATGGTCGGCGCCGTGCTGGGCTACAGCCTGGCGGTGACCTGGGGCTGGCCGCTGTGGCTGGCACTGCCCACTACCCTGGTGCTGTGCGCGGTGCTGGGCCTGGCCATCGAGCGCTTTCTGGTGCGGCCGTTCCATGCCCGTGGCTCGGACGCCTGGCTGATGGCGACGGTGGCGGGCGGGCTGCTGCTGGACAACCTGGCGATGTTCACCTTCGGCAAGGAGCCGCGGCAGTTCGGCAGCGCCCTGACCAGCCTGCGCCTGGACCTGGGCGACAGCAGCCTGAATGCCGTGCAGCTGGCCATCCCGCTGGCCGGCGCGGCGGTGGCGGCCACGCTTTACTGGGTGCGCAGACGCACGCAACTGGGCTTGCGCCTGGAAGCCTGCGTGCAGAACCCACGGGCAGCGCGGTTGATGGGCATCGAAGTGAACCGCGTGGTGGCGGCGGCCTTTGCCCTGTCGACCGTGTTCGCGGCGCTGGCGGGCCTGCTGATCGCACCGCTGTACAGCGTGCACGCGGACATGGGCACGCTGTTCGGTCTGAAGGCTTTTGCCGTGGCCATCCTGGGCGGCATCGCCAGTGCCGGTGGGGTGTTTGCCGCAGGCCTGCTGTTTGGCCTGCTCGAAGCGGTGGTCACGTTGTATTTCGGCTCTGCGTTCACGCAATTGCTGTGCTTTGCACTGGTGATCGTGGTGCTCGCGGCACGTCCTGATGGCCTGTTCGGCCGCAAACTCTGGGTAAAGGTATGACCATGCGCGAGCGACTCGCCCCCCTCGGCCTGGCCCTGTTCGGGGTCGCCTGCCTTGGCCTGGCACTGGGCCTGGACAGCTACTGGCTGTTGATCCTGACCTTGTACGCGCTGGCGGTCACCGTCGGCGTGGGCCTGAACATCCTGATCGGTCTGTCCGGGCAGATGTCCTTCGGGCACATCGCCTTCTATGCCATCGGTGCCTACCTGTCAGCACTGCTGACGCTGGCCGGCCTGCCGCTTTCGGCCGCCCTGCCCCTGGCCGGCCTCGGCTGCGCGGTGCTGGGTGGCTTGCTGGCGATCCCGGCGCTACGGGTCAGCGGGCCTTACCTTGCGATGATCACCATTGCCTTTGCGCTGGTGGTGCACAACGGTCTGATCGAGTGGCGCAGCGTCACCGGAGGGGCCAATGGCCTGATGGGCATCCCGCTGCCTGAACTCGGCACGCTGGACCCGGCGCTACTGCTGGCACTGGCTTCGGTGCTGCTGATGCTGGCTGCGCTGGTCTTCTACTGGAGCCTGCAACGCAGCGGCTGGGGCCTGGCTATGCGTGCGGTGAAGGCTTCGGAAATTGCCGCGCGTTCACTGGGGGTCAACCCGGTGCAGACGCGGACCCTGGCCTTTGCCCTGTCGGCAGGCCTGGCGGGGGCGGCCGGGGCACTGGTAGCGCCGGTGCTGATGTTCATCAACCCCGCGGCGTTCCCGTTCTCGCAGTCGATCCTGTTCGTCCTGGCGGTGATCGTCGGTGGCGCCGGCATGCTGTTCGGGCCAGTGCTCGGTGCACTGGTGATCGTGCTGCTGCCCGAATTGCTGGCCGACTTTGCCGAGTACCGCTTGCTGGCATTTTCGGTTCTGCTGCTGGCGGTACTGTGGGCTGCACCACGCGGTGTGCTGGGCAGCCTGGCCAAGCGCTTCTGGCGGCCGCGACACGAGCCAGTCACGGCACAGCCCGACACGGCAGCGCTGCAGGGGTTCTTCGCCGGTGGTGCGCAGCATGGGCTGAAGGTCGAGGGCATCGGCATCCGTTTCGGCGGTGTGCAGGCCGCGCAGCAGGTCAGCCTGCAGGCTGTACCTGGCAGCATCACCAGCCTGATCGGGCCCAATGGTGCGGGCAAATCCACGGTGCTCAACCTGATCAGTGGTTTCTACCGCACCGACACCGGCTCGATCCAGCTGGGCGGGGAGCTGGCCGGGCAGCCGGCCTGGCGCATCGCCCGCGCCGGTATCGCCCGTACGTACCAGACCACCCAACTGTTCGGTGAGCTGAGCGTGCTTGAAAACCTGCTGCTGGCCTTCCAGCAAGGGGCCATCGAGCGGCCCTGGCCATGCCAGCAGGCCACACGCAAAGCCATGGCCATTGAGTTGCTGGCGCTGGTCGGCTACCGCGGCAACCTGCACGTCGTCGCCGATGACCTGCCCCACGTCGACCGCCGCCTGGTCGAGATCGCCCGGGCCCTGGCCAGCCGGCCGCAGGTGCTGCTGCTCGACGAGCCTGCCGCCGGCCTCGGCCGGCAGGATACCGACCGCCTGGCCACGCTGCTGCAACGCCTGGCCGCCTTCAACCTGGCGATCATCCTGGTCGAGCACGACATGCCGCTGGTGATGGCAGTGTCGCAAAGGCTACTGGTGCTCGACGCCGGCAAACCGATCGCCTGGGGCACACCTGAACAGGTGCGCGCTGACCCACGGGTGATTGCCGCGTACCTGGGTGGCACCGAGTACCAGGCCCAGCCGCGCGCGCAGGCCTGGGCAGGCTCGCGTGATGCCGTGCTGCACGTGCGCGACCTGTGCATCGACTATGGCGCGGCGCCAGTGGTCGAAGGCGTCGACCTGGTGGTCAACCCGGGCGAGCTGATCGCCATTCTGGGCGCCAATGGCGCCGGCAAATCGAGCATCCTGCAGGCCCTTGCCGGCCTGCACAGGCAGCGTGGCGGCAGCATCGTGCTGGACAACCGCAGCATCGAAAGCCTGGATGCCAGCCAGATCGCCCGCCTTGGCCTGGCCCTGGTCCCTGAAGGCCGGCAGCTGTTCGGCCAGTTGAGCGTGCGTGAGAACCTGCTGCTGGGGGCCAATGTGCGCCAGGATGCCGTCGATGCCGACGCCGAGATTGCCGCGATCCTCAAACGCTTCCCCCGCCTGCGCGAGCGTATCGACAGCCCGGCCGGGCTGCTCTCGGGCGGTGAGCAGCAGATGGTCGCGATCGGCCGCGGGCTGATGGCCAAACCGCGCATCCTGCTGCTCGACGAACCGTCCCTGGGCCTCTCCCCGGCGATGATCGGCGAGCTGTACGACGCCCTCGCCGCCCTGCGCGACGAAGGGGTGACGTTACTGCTGGTCGATCAGATGGCCAACCTGGCACTGCAGGTGGCCGACCGTGCCTACGTGCTGGAAACAGGCCGTATCGTCAAACAGGGCAGCGCCGAGCACCTGCGCGGCGACCCACAACTGGAAGCCGCCTACCTGGGCACAGGAGCCGCCGCATGAGCCACCTGGAACTGATCAATGTGCGCCTGGGCGACGGCCCGGCACTGAGCCGCCTGCTGATCGAAGACGGCCGGTTCGTGGCCCGGCTGAGCCGGCCGGCGCCCAAACTCGACCTCGGCGGCCGGCTGGTGTTGCCCGGCCTGATCGAAACCCATATCCACCTGGACAAGGCCTGCATCCTTTCGCGCTGCCAGCTGCGCGAAGGCACGCTGGCCGAAGCCATCGCCCAGACCCGCCTGGCCAAAGCCGATTTCACCGAGGCCGATGTGTACGCGCGCGGCGCGGCAGTGCTGGAGCAAGCCATCGTGCAAGGCACCACGCACATGCGTACCCATGTCGAGATCGACCCCGGCATCGGCCTGACCGGCCTGCGCGCCATCCGCAGGCTGCAGGCTGATTACGCCTGGGCCGTGACCTTGGAGATCTGCGTGTTTCCGCAGGAAGGCATGCTCGACAACCCCGGGACCGAAGCACTGTTGTGCCAGGCCCTGGACGAAGGCGCCGAAGTGCTGGGCGGCTGCCCTTACACCGACGCCGACCCGCCTGCACAGATCCGCCGGCTGTTCGAACTGGCGGTGGCCTACGATCGCGACCTGGACCTGCACCTGGACTTCGACCTGCAGGTCGCCGGCATGACCCTGGGCGAGGTGATCCGCTGCACCCACCAGCATGGCTGGCAGGGCCGGGTCACCGTTGGCCATGTGACCAAGCTCTCGGCACTGCCGCAGGCCGAACTGATGCGTATGGGCCACGCCTTGGCCGAAGCCGGCGTGCAGGTCACCTGCCTGCCGGCCACCGACCTGTTCCTCACCGGCCGTGACCGCTTCCATGACAAGCCCCGGGGGCTGGCACCGCTGACGCAGTTGCATCAGTGCGGGGTGACCTGTTCGTTGTCGAGCAACAACATCGGCAACCCCTTCACGCCCTACGGCGATGCCTCCCTGGTGCGTCAGGCCAACCTGTACGCCAACGTCGCTCAACTGGGCACGCCACAGGAACTGCTGCTGTGCCTGGGCTGGATCTCAAGGCAGTCGGCGCGCCTGCTGCGCCTTGCCGACTATGGCCTGGAGCCGGGTTGCCGAGCCGACTTCGTGGTGTTCGACGCCCCCTCGCCGGCCGAGGTGATCGGCCGTATCGCCGCGCCGCTGATGGGTTTCAAACAGGGCCGGCAGACCTTCAGCCGGCCACCCGCCGAGCTGTTCCCGGCACAGCTCACAGCCCTGACAGTGCCTGACGCAGGTTGACCTCAGGCGCAGCTACATCCTCGAGGGCCAACTGGCCCTCGAGTTCGTCCAGGTGCGCGATCATTTCGTCCACGGCCGCCTGGGTATTGCCGGCGCGCAACGCATCGATGATCGCCTGGTGCTCGTCCGAGGCACAGGGCGGGCTGTCACCACGCTGGTAAAGGGCGACGATCAGCGAGCTGCGCACCATCAGGTTGCCGAGGATGTCGGCCAGCACCTGGTTGCCGCTCACCTCCCCCAGCAACAGGTGAAACTCGCTGAGTTCGCGGACGATGGCGCGGCGATCGGTGCTGGCAGTGGCTGCGCGCTCGTTGTGCATGTGCTGTTCGATGCGCACCTGATGCTCGGCGACATGGGCCGGGGTGATGGCCTCGACGATCGCCCGCTCCACGGCGCGGCGTGCGGCGAAGATTTCCCGTGCTTCGCGGGCACTGGGCTGGGCCACGGTGGCACCGCGGTTGGGCTCGATGTCGACGATGCGCTGCATGGCCAGGCGTTGCAGCGCAGCCTGCACGTGGTTGCGGTTGGCCTGCAGGGTCTCGACGATGTGCGCCTCGACCAGCCGCACGCCGGGGCGTAGACGATGCTGGGCAATGGCCTTGGCGAGCATCTCGGCGATGCGCTGGACTTCTTGTTGCTTGCTGCTGACCGTCTTGCCTTTCATCGAGACCTCGAAACCCTCAAACGCATTGGGCCGGCATTATCCGCCGGGCCAGGCATTGCGGCAATCGGCGCGGTTCAGTCCTGCTGGCCAAGGGCGCTGCCCTGGCTGCGCGGGTCGTAGGCAGCAGTGCGCTGGCCGTCAGGGCCGATGGCGATCACGCCGGCCAGGCCCATCAACGGGCTGAGCGCAGGCGTGGTCTCGACCTGATGGCCCCGGTCGACCAGCCCCTGTACCACCGATTCGCCGATATCGGCCTCCAGTTTGAGGTTGTCGGCACTGTCGAAGAAGCTGCGCCCAAGCAGAAAGCGCGGTGCACGCAACGCCGCCTCGGCAGGCTGCTGATAGTCGATCAACTGGGTGGCAAGCACCATCTGCGTCTGGGGTTGGCCGTCACCCCCTTGCGTGCCGAAGAACCAGCGACGCCCATCATCGGCCAGGTAGGCCGACGGGTTGAGTGTGTGCGCCGGCCGCTTGCCGGGCGCCCAGGCATTGCGGTGCCCCGGCTGGGGGCTGAAACCTGCCGCACGGTTGTGCCAGAGGATGCCGGTATCGCCCAATATGCAACCGGAACCGAAATCATGGAACAGGCTTTGGATCAGGCAGGCGCTGCGCCCGGCGCGGTCGGTGGCGGCCATCCACACAGTGTCGGCAGGTTGCCCGGGCTCGCCCCAGGGCGTCGCCCGCTGCTCGTCAAGGGTCGCGGCAGGCTGAGCAAGCGCGTGCTCGAAGTCCCAGCCGCTGGCGAGCGGGTCATGCAGTTGAGCGTTGCGCTGCAGCAGGCCCTGCTTGATGGCTTCGACCAGCAGGTGGTAGTAGCGCGGCGTGCCGTTTTCGCCCAGGTTCACAGCCTGCAGGGCAGCCATGGCGCGCAGCGTGTACAGGCCTTGGGTGGGTGGCGCGACGTTGTACAGCCGGCCGTTGCGATAGCGGATGGAGATCGGCGCCGCCAGGCAGGCCCGGGTGGCGCGCAGGTCTTCGACGGTCAGGCCGCAACCCAGCGCGTCGAACGCCACACCAAAGGCTTCTGCCAGTTCCCCGTGATAGAAGTCGCCTGGGCCACGCCGCGCCAGGTGCTCCAGGCTGTTGGCCAGCGCGGGTTGGCGCAGACGGCCACCTTGGGGCGTGCACAATGGCTGCAGGCTGGGCAGTGTCTTGATCAGGCTGGCGCGCTGCCCTTGCCAGAACAGTTGCGAGGGCGATACCTCTACCCCGTCACGGGCCAATCCTGCGGCGCCAGTCAGCAGGTCGGCCCAGCCCAGCCGCGACCCCCACTGCTCGCTGATTGCCTTGGCCTGCGCCCAACTGGCCATGGCCCCGGCCGTGGTCCCGACGGAGCCAGGCCCGCGCAGGCTGATCGCGCCTGCTGCAGGCAAGCGCATCCCGGCCTGGCCGATCCCGATGATGGTGCGTACCTGGTCGTCATGGAGCAACCACAGTGCATCACCGCCAAGGCCCGTCATGTGTGGGTACACCGCCGCCAGCACGGCACTGGCGGTGAGCATTGCATCGATTGCGCTCCCCCCGCCGTCGAGCACCTCCAGGCCCGCCGCGCTTGCCAAGGGGTGCGGGGTGCACAGCACGCCACCGCGGGAATGGGCGACCAGGGACTCGTTCATTGCTAGCTCCTTTTCTGATATTGCTAGCAATCAGCAAGGATCGTTCCCATTTGCCAAAACCGCTTTGAACTAATCCCCACCCCCTGCTCCCTAACCTTGTGCGTTCCCATTGCCACTCACTAGGAAGGTTTGATCACTATGAAAAGCGAACAAGTTGAAGGTGTTGCACAGAAGGTCGCTGGCAAGGCGCAGAGCGCAGTGGGCCGGCTGTTCGAGGACCCGGCCCTGGAGGCAGAGGGTGATGGCCGCCAGGTCGCAGGCCAACTGACCAAAACCTATGGTGACGCATTGAACAACGTCTCCACTTTCGTAAAAGAGAAGCCCATCACCGCCCTGGCGATTGGCGCCGCCCTCACCCTGGTGGTGAGCCGCCTGCTGCGTCGCTGATAAGCAAAAGGTTGTTCCAAGGGCTTCGAGGCATCTGAAGCCCTTTGGCATCAAGCAGCAGCTTCGGCAAGCGCGATAGCAGACTGTATCGAGGCGAATCAATGGGTGAACAGCCGTCGCTCGCGCGCCCAGACAATGGCTTCACTGCGGCTGTGAACATCGAGCTTGGAGTACACCGTTGCCACATGATTGCGCACGGTATTGAGCGCCAGGTTAAGCCGCGTTGCGATTTCCTTGTCGGCAAGGCCTTCACAGATCAGCGCCAGCACATCGCGCTCGCGCCGGGTCAGGTCGGTAAACGATGCGTCTGGTAAACGCCCGGTGTTGATGCGCTTGGCATTGGCCAGTTTCTCGATCAAGGTCTGGCTGAACCAGGACGCATCCTGCATCACCGTTTCTATCGCCTCGACCAACTCCAGCTCAGAACGCTTGCGCTCGGTAATGTCCATCAGTACCAACAGGTAGCACGGGGTGTCCTGCAAGCTGACGGTGTCCGCCTGCAGCACACAGTCGAGCCGGTCATTGCCTTTTTTTCGCAGCTTAAGGTCCAGCCCTTCGATGCGCCCGGTCTTTTCCAGCGCATCGAACACCTGGGTAGCCACACGCCGATCATCCATGAAGTCGATTTCGACCACTGTCTTGCCTATCAGCTCCTGGGCGGCGTAACCCAAGGTGTCCAGAAAGGCTTCATTGGCATCGATCAGTTGCTGCCTGTCGGCGCTGCACAACAGGGTGGGCACAGGGCTCAGGCGAAAGGCCTTGGCAAAGCGCTCCTCACTCTGGCGCAGGGCATTTTCCGCCTTGCGCCGGGGCTCCAGGTCGGTGAATGAAAACAGCATGCAATCTTCTTCATGCATGTCCAGCGGTTGCCCGGCAACGATCACCAGTTTGCTGCCGCCATCGGGCAAGCGCAGTTCAGCCTGCATCTGCGGAATGGTCGCCCCTTCCATCAGGCGTTCGATAGCCAACTCCTTGCGTTCGGCGTTTTCCAGCACATCCACTTCGTAGACCGAACGGCCAATGACGTTCTCCCGCATATGGCCGGTCATTTCCAGAAAGCCCTGGTTGACCTTGATGAAGCGCAGGTCGCTGAGCCTGCAGATGACTGCAGGGGCCGGGTTGGCATTGAAGGTTTTTTCGAAGCGCTGCTCGGCGCTGGCCCACTCGGTGGCATCGGCCAGGATCAGCACCAGCGATTCGGCCTCGCCCTTGCTGTCTTCCAGCACCATGCTGCGCACACGGTGCACGCGGCTGCGCGCTTCGTCGTCGCCAACAGCCAACACCTCTACCATCACGTCGCTGAACACCTCCCCCGCGGCCACACGGGCGATAGGGTACTGCTCGGCTTCAAGGGGGTGATTGTTGCGGTAGCGCAGGGCAAAGCGTTCGCGATAACCCTCAGCGTTGCTGCCCAGTTGCTCCAGGCTGTCGACCCCGTGCATGCGCAAAGCCGCTTCGTTGGCCCAGATGATGGATTGGTCGACCTCCAGCAGGATCACACCATCGGACAGCCCGGCGATGATTTGCTGAAGCTGGCGGCGGTTGGTCTCGCGGGCAAGCACGGCGTCGCTCATAGAGTGTCTCCAATCGGTAGTTCTGCATGGCCTGGAGCTTAAACGCTGCAGGCGGGCCAGGGTTGGTGCGAATGCACTAATCGATCAGGTGCGGATGCGCCAATACAGCCTTGCATGTGACCTGCAAACTGGCCCTGACGTTGCACCTGGCCTGTGTTGCCGGTGCTGCCGGAACTTACCCACGAGGATGCATAGATGACTGAATCGTATGTGACCACCCCAACCAACGCTGTCAGCCCGCTACGGGTATCGTGGAGCGCCGTGTTTGCAGGCGGCGCCATCGCCCTGGCCAGCTACCTGGTACTCAGCGTACTGGGCACGGCCATTGGCGCCGGAGCCATGAACCCGATGGCCGACGGCAATCCGCTGCAGGGCTTTGGGACCGGCGCTGGGGTGTGGCTGTTCATCAGCACCCTGCTCTCGGTCGCAGCCGGTGCCTGGGTCGCCGGGCGTACCGCGCCCACCCGCGGCGGCCTGCATGGCCTGTTGAGCTGGACGGTGACCACCCTGCTGGCTACCTGGTTGCTGGCTTCGTTGGCCGGCACCGTGGTTGGCACTGCCGGCAATATCGCTGGCAAAGGCCTGTCGCTGGCAGCCGACGGTGTCGCCGCCGCCGCACCCAGTGTGAGCCAGGGCATCAAGGAGCAACTGAACAAGAATGGCATCTCGCTGGACTGGGACAACCTGGAAGCGGAGTTGAACAAAACCTTGGCGCAGTCCGGCAAGGCTGAACTGGCCCCTTCGTCCCTGGAGCAGCAGGCCGATCAGGCCCAGGCTCAGGGAGAGTCGGCAGGGCGCGTCGCGGCCGAGGACCCGACCCAGGCCGTCGACCAGCTCAAGCAGTGGTTCGAGCGGGTGCGCAAGGCCGGTGAACCTGCCCTGAGCGCGGCAGACAAGCAAGCGTTGGTCAACATCGTCGCTGCGCGCACCGGCAAGAGCCAGCAGGAGGCCCAGCAGGTGGTCGATAACTACGCCCGTGCCTACCAACAGGCCGCCGAGCAAGTGAAAGTGCTCAAAGAGCAGGCCGAGCAACAGGCTCGCGAAGCCGCCCAGGTAGCCGCCAGCAACGTATCGAAAGCCGCCTGGGGCACCTTGGTAACCCTGCTGATCGGTGCCGCCTTGAGTTTTGGCGTAGGCCGCTTCGCGCTGACGTCTCGCAAGACGCGCGTCGCCACGGTGTGAGTCGCAACGCAAACGCTGTATGTACGCTTCACCCAACCCACGTTTCACTGATGTCTGTTGAAGGAGAACAACCATGAGCAGCACTTCGGACAAAGTAAAAGGCTTGGCCAACGAAGCCGTCGGCAAGGTCAAACAAGCCGTAGGCAAAGCCACTGGCAACACGGAGCTGGAGGTCAAAGGCAAGGTGCAGGAGAAAAAAGGCGAAGCTCAGCAGGTAGTCGCTGATGTCAAGGACGCGGTCAGCAAGGACTGATGATTGCGCTTGAGCCTTTACAAACGGTCGCCTGAGGGCGGCCGTTTGCTATTTGGCGGCATACCGTTCTCGGCCAGCGGCCGAGCCATTAAACGAGCACCGCATGCGACAACGATCGACCGACCAAATGCTTTGCGTGCAAGTATCATCAGCTACTTGTCTGCTTGTATAACGATCAGCATGCAGGCCGCACTCTCGCCCAAGGAGCAATGATGAACCGCTTCAACCCTGGCAAATTGAAACTCTCGAAATGGACAGCGCGACACCCTGAGAACCGCGAAAAGCACTTTCTGGTGACCGACCTGGAACTGGATGAAGAGGGGCATGTGCTGCGTGTGGAACTGGAAGCGGTGCACAGCAAGCGCAGCCAGTGGCTGGACTGGCGGGTACTGCGTGACCCCGAGGTTTAGCTGATGGGCTGGCAGTGAAAACGGTCTGATCCGCCGCCGCCCCGATCGCGCTCAACACACGCTCCGCGCTCAGCCAAACACCGGCTTCAGCAAGGCCTGCGCCTCATAGAGCGGTGGCAGGTAACGCAGCCGTATCTCATCCATGCTCAGCCGCGATGCATGGGTAGTGATGGTCAGTGTCGCCTTGAGCTGCCCCGCCCGGTCCAGTAACGGCACGCCGATTACGCGCATGCCGACTTCGAACTCCTGATCGACGATGCAGTAGCCCTGCTCGCTCACCTGCTGCAACGTCGCGTCCAGCAGCGCCCTGTCGGTCTGGGTGTAGGGCGTCAGAGGGTGTAGCGGGTTGCGGGCGAAGTAGTCATCGCGCTGCGCTTGGTCCAGGGCCGCTAGCCAGACTCGCCCCCCGGCAGTGCAGTACATCGGTACCCGCGAGCCGGGCCGTATCGACAGTGATGCGATGTGGCTGTAGCGGCTGCGCACCAGGTGGATGATTTCATCATCGTCGCGTGTGCCCACCGAGACATGCTCCTGGGTCTGGCGCGCCACTTGCTCGACGATCGGGCGCAGCATGCGTGGCAACTGTGCCGAGTCCACATAGGCCTGGCCGATACGCAGGGCCTTGGGGGTCAGCCAGTAGTGGCGGTTGTCGGTTTCGGCGAAGCCTTCATGCACCAGGGTCAGCAGAAAACGGCGCGCTGCGCTGGGCGTAAGGCCTGCTTGCCTGGCGGCCTGGGGCACGGTCAGGCGCGGCTGCTCGGCGTTGAACAGCTGCATGAGCGCCAGGCCTTTCTGTAAACCGGCAATCAGGTCGCGGGGGTGAGTCTGGGGTTTGTCCATGCGGTGCACCCGTGAGTGGGGAAAAACGTGCCGCTGAGCAGTGCTGAACAGCGCCTATACTGCGAATATCGGCTTATCGATGCGATTATCGCATCAAACCGTTGGCAAGCGCATTGTGACAACGTCGCCGCCGCATCACCCTGACTTCCATAACAACACCCCTAACGGAAGTCACCATGATCAAAGGTTCGACAGCGCTGGTCGCCATCGTCGGTTCGCCCATCGCCCAGGTGAAATCGCCTGAAAACTTCAACACCTGGTTCAGCAACAATGGCCTTGACCTGGCCATGCTGCCCATCGACTTGCAGCACGCCGCGCTGGACGCTTTTGTCGACACCCTGCGCGGCTGGCGCAACCTGCGCGGTTGCGTGGTGACCGTGCCCTACAAGCAGGCATTTGCCACCCGCCTGGACGGCCTGAGCGAACGTGCAACAGCCCTGGGCTCGGTGAACGTGGTACGGCGCGAAAACGATGGCCGCCTGTATGGCGACAACGTAGACGGCGCAGGTTTTTTGGGCGCAGCACGCAAGCACGGCTTCAACCCTGCGGGCAAGCGAGTGCTGGTCATTGGGTGCGGCGGGGTCGGCAGTGCCATCGCCTACGCACTGGGTGAGGCCGGGGTTGCCCAGGTCACCCTCAGCGACCCGGAAACGTCTCGCGCCGCAGCACTTGCCGCGCTGCTGGGCAAGGCCTTCCCTGGCG
>NZ_MOMO01000075.1:0-609 GCF_009933855.1 Pseudomonas sp. SG-MS2
GACGGCCAGAGCGAGGCCGATGCCCTCGCCGCGCTGAAAGCTATCGCCGGTAAAAACCAGCTATTCAAGAACTATATCGGGCAGGGTTATTACAACACCCACACCCCGGCGCCAATCCTGCGCAACTTGCTGGAAAACCCGGCCTGGTACACCGCCTACACCCCTTACCAACCAGAAATCTCCCAAGGCCGCCTGGAAGCCTTGCTCAACTTCCAGACCTTGATCAGCGACCTGACCGGCCTGCCGATCGCCAACGCCTCCCTGCTCGACGAAGCCACCGCGGCAGCCGAGGCCATGACCTTCTGCAAGCGCCTGTCGAAGAACAAGGCCAGCCATGCCTTCTTCGCCTCGGTGCATTGCCACCCGCAGACCCTCGACGTCCTGCGTACCCGTGCCGAACCACTGGGTATCGAGATCGTGGTGGGCGACGAGCGTGAACTCGATGACGTCAGCGCCTTCTTCGGTGCGCTGCTGCAATACCCGGCCAGCAATGGCGAGGTGTTCGACTACCGCGAGCTGGTGCAGCGCTTGCACGGCGCCAACGCCCTTGTCGCCGTGGCCGCCGACCTGCTGGCCCTGACGCTGCTGACCCCTCCGGGCGAGTTCGAA
>NZ_MOMO01000076.1:0-19587 GCF_009933855.1 Pseudomonas sp. SG-MS2
CGAGCTGCCGCTGCCCGCTGCCCTGCTGGGCACGCTCAACCCCGCCACGCTGGTGGCCGACGTCGTTACCTCGCCAGAAATCACCCCGCTGCTGCAACAGGCGCACGAACGCGGCTGCGCAGTCCAGACTGGCGCGCAAATGGCCTTTGCGCAGCTTGGCCACCTGGGCGCCTTCATGGGCGTCACGCCGCTGGAGATCTGAGGCCATGCCCCCTATCGAAAACGCGCAACCGGTGTACGACCTGGTCGTGCTCGGCAGCGGCGCCGGTGGCCTGGCTGCCGCCGCCACGGCATCGCGCCTGGGCCTGAAGGTCCTGGTGGTGGAAAAGGCCGAACACTTTGGCGGTACCTCGGCGATCTCCGGCGGAGCAGCATGGTTGTATGGCTCCGATCAGGCACGCGCCGCCGGTGCCCAGGACTCGCCCGAAGCGGTCAGGACCTACCTGAAAACCATCATCGGTACCGGCTACAACGCCGAACTGGTGGACGCCTTCATCGCGCGTGGGCAACAGGCGCTGCGCTGGCTGGAGCACAACACCGAACTGCGCTACGCCCTGCGCCCGCACTCACCGGACTACTACCCGGACGCGCCCGGCGCCACGGCGTTCGGCCGGGCGCTGGAAATGGTCGAGTACGACGGCCGCCGCCTCGGCGCGCGCTTCAAGGACCTGAAGATGCCACCGCCGGGCATGCTGTTGTTCGGCGCGATGATGGTCAACCGCGAGGACATTCAGCACTTCCTGAGCCTGCGCCGCTCACCCCGGTCACTGTGGCATTGCCTGAAACTGATGGCGCGCTACGCACTGGACCGTGTTCGCCACCACCGTGGCACACGCCTGACCACGGGGAACGCGCTGGTCGCCCGCCTGGCCAGCACAGCCTTTGCCCACGGCGCACACCTGTGGTTGCGCAGCGAAGCGCAGGCGCTGATCGTCGAGCACGGCACGGTCACCGGCGTGGTGGTGCAGCATGAGGGCCGCCGCACCCAGGTCCATGCCCGCGGTGGCGTGGTCTGCGCCATGGGCGGGTTTGCTGCGGGTGCGCTGGCTGCGGCCTACCGGCCGGCCCCCGACGCGCCGCACCTTACCATGTCCCCCGCCAGTAACGACGGTGCTGCGCTGCGCCTCGCCCAGGCGGTGGATGCAGCCCAGGGCGAGGGCCTGGCCGCCAACTTCTTCTGGGCGCCGGTTTCCGAGCGGCGCCATGCCAGTGGTGAGCACGAGCGCTTCCCGCACCTGGTCACCGACCGCGCCAAGCCAGGGGTCATTGCGCTCGACCCGGCCGGGCGGCGCTTCGTCAACGAATCCAACTCCTATCACCACTTCGTACAGGCCATGTTCGCCAACGGCATCAGCACCTGCTGGCTGGTCTGTGATGCCGAGGCCATGAACCGTTACGGCCTGGGCCTGGCACGGCCCAAACCGGTGGACAACACGGCCCTGATCGACGCCGGCTACCTGCACCGCGCCGGCTCAGTGCACGAGCTGGCCCGGGCCATCGGCGTGCCCGCGCAGGTGCTGCAGGAAACACTGCAGCGCTTCAACGCCGACGCCCGCAGCGGCGTCGACCGGCAATTCGACAAGGGCGGCAACAGTTACAACCGCTACATGGGCGACCCGCAGCACAAGCCCAACCCGTGCCTGGCGCCGCTGACCAAGGCCCCGTTCTATGCCATTCGCATGCACACCGGCGACCTTGGCTCGGCGCGCGGCCTGGTGACCGATGCCAACGCCAACGTACTCAACCGCGCCGGTGTGCCGATCTTTGGCTTGTATGCCGCCGGCAACGACATGAACACGTTGATGAATGGCACCTATCCAGGCCCAGGGATCACCCTCGGCCCTGCCCTCACCTTCGGCTGGATCGCTGCCAGCCATATCGCTGAACGCCTGCAAACCCAAAGCCCCGAAATGGAGAAGCCCCCATGTACTACGAACTGAGAACCTACACCCTCGACCCACTGAAAATGGCTGACTGGCTGGCCCTCTACCAAAGCCACGCACTGGCGGTGCAGTGCGAACACCTGGGCAATTTGGTCGGCTTCTTCACCAGCGAATTCGGTGAGGTGAACCAGGTGGTGCACATCTGGGGTTATGCCAGCCTGGACCAACGCAGCGAACGCCGTGCGGCGATGGCAGCGGACCCGCGCTGGGCGGAGTTTTCGCGGCGCAACCGTGAACTGGGCGCCGTACTGCGGCTGCAATCACGCCTTCTGCGGCCTACAGGCTTCTCGCCACTGCAGTGAACCGCTACCGGAGTGCGTCCATGCAACCCCTTGAGTGTGATGTACTTGTCATCGGCTCCGGTGCCAGTGGCCTGGCTGCGGCGGTTACCGCCGCGCACCACGGCCTGAAGGTGATCGTGGCGGAAAAAGCCCCCCGGCTTGGCGGCACCAGCGCCTGGTCGGGCGGATGGCTATGGATACCGCGCAACCCCCTGGCCGTGGCCGAAGGCCTGGTCGAAACCGACGATGCACCGGAACGCTACCTGCACGCCCAGGCCCGTGTCGCTGAACTGGACGCACGCCAACTGGCGTTCCTGCGCCATGGCCCCGCAATGGTGGCGTTCTTCCAGCAGCACACCCGCGTGCAGTTCCAGTGCGGTACGAAGCTCCCCGACATGCGTGAAGGCGACGGCAGCGCGCGCGGCGGGCGAGCACTGTGTGCACTACCCTATGACGGCCGCCTGCTCGGGCCCTGGATACACAGGCTGCGGCCACCGCTGGACATCGTCAGCCTGGCCGGCATGGGCATTGCGGGTGGCACGGACATGGCCGCTTTCTTCAATGCTCGCCAATCGCCCAGGGCGGCGTGGCATGTGGCCAAACGCCTGCTGCGTCACGGGCGCGACCTGTTGCTGCACCGGCGCGGTTTGCAACTGGTCAACGGCAACGCGCTGGTGGCCCGCCTGCTGCGCAGTGCCCTGGACCTGGGCGTCACGCTGCTGACCGACAAAGCGGCCATTGCCTTGCTGGGGGACGCACGCATCACCGGCGCGCAGTGTGCCGATGGCCAGCTGATCCAGGCGCGGCGTGGCGTGGTGCTGGCCTGTGGCGGCTTTGCCCATGACCGCCAGCGCATCGCGCAACTGATGCCGCACGCGCCCGATGGGGTTGGCCATTACTCTGCCGCGCCGCCGGAAAACAGCGGCGATGGCCTGCGCCTGGGAGAGCAGGCTGGCGCCCAGGTCGCCACCACCCTGGCCCATGCCGGTGCCTGGGCGCCGGTATCGCAGGTGCCGCGCGGCGATGGCAGCGCTGGGCATTTCCCGCACCTGATCGACCGCGCCAAGCCTGGTTTCATTGCAGTGCGCAGTGACGGCAGACGCTTCGTCAACGAGGCGGACTGCTACCACGACTTCATGAATGCGCTGTTCGCCGCTACGCCAGAGGGCGATCCCTGTGAGGCCTGGTTGATCTGCGACCACGCCGCGCAGCGTCGCTATGGTATCGGCTGGGCCAAACCGTTTCCCTTCCCTGCCCGCTTCTATGAACGGCGTGGCTACCTGTTGCGCGGCGATGACCTGGCGCAACTGGCCGCGCGCTGTGGCATCGATGGCCAGCAGTTGCAGGGCACGGTGGCGCGTTTCAATCAGCATGCGGCGCAGGGCGTGGACCCTGACTTTGGGCGCGGCGCCTCGGCGTACAACCGGGCGCAGGGTGAGCCTGAACAGGCGCCGAACCCTTCGCTGCGGCCCCTGCTGCGCGGCCCTTTTTATGCAGTGAAGTTGCTGCCGGGCAGCCTCGGGACCTTTGCCGGGCTGGGCACCGATGCTACGGCGAGGGTGCTCGATGGTGCCGGGCAAGCCATACCGGGGCTGTTTGCCGTGGGCAACGACATGCACAGCATCATGGGCGGGCACTACCCCAGTGGCGGCATCACGCTGGGGCCCGGGATGACCTTTGGGTACCTCGCGGGCCTGGCGCTGTGCGGGTTGCCGCAGCCCGGACAGGCCTGAGCAGCTCCTAGCGGGACCGCGCAGTTCTTGAGGTCTGCGCGTTACCTGTGGCCGGCTTGCCGGCGATGGGCCGCAAAGCGGCCCCTTGGCTCAAATCAATGCCAACACCGCCCGGGCCTTTTCCAGTGCCATACGCGCACGCTGTTCGCCACTGACGCCCTGCTCCAGCAGTTGCCGCGTGGGGATCTCCAGGCTTAACGGAACACTCGCTGGCAACCCGCGCAACAGGCCCGTCAGGTCGGCATCACCCTCCCCCGGAAAACGCCGCTCGTTACGGGCCTGGCGCAGGATTTCATCCATATCGGCCGGTACCGGCCCAGCCACGTCACACAATTGGGCGTAGCGCATGCGCTGCGGGGCCAGGCGCGCCAGGTCGTCGAGCGACGACCCGGAGCGGTTGAAATGAAAGGCATCCACCAGTACGCAAGCGTTCGGGCGGTCTGCGTTGGCAACGATGCGCATGGCCTGTTGCAGGTCGCGAACGTCGGTCCAGGGCATGAACTCCAGATGCGGGTGAATACCGTAGCCGGCAGCCAGGTCGCACAATTGAGCGAAGCGCTCGGTGAGGCGCGCCTCGCTCGGGTCGTTGCCGGCAACCAGCAGTTCGCTGCCGCCAAGCTCTGCACCGACCGCCAGCATCGGCTCGAAATCAGCCACGCAGGTGTCGGGTTTGAGACGCAGGATTTCCAGGTCCAGGACTTTGATGCCAGTGTCGCGCAGGCGCGCCTGGGTCTGGCGGCGCAGCTCGGCATCGGTAACCAGCGGGAAGTGCTGCTCTTCGCTGGTCGCTGGCAGCAAGCGCAGGCCAACGTGGCTGTAACCGGCACGGGCGGCGGCTTCGACCATTGCCGGGGGTGACAGCTCCAGTACGGTGAGCGCGGCCAGGGAAAAGATTCGATCTGTCATGCGGGTTACCTGCGGGCAAATGGGTACGGGGCGAAAGAACGCTCACGCGGCTCACACGATTGTCTCTGGCGCGCAAGCCCGGCCGGTGGCGGCCGCCTGGCGGATCGCCTCGATCAACGCCAAGGTGCGGCCACCGTCAGCGGCATCGGTCAGTGGCGCTTCCTGCCCACGGGCAACACGGACAAAGTGCTGCAACTGCAGGGTCAATGCCTCCCCCGCCGGGATGCCCGCCTCGCTCTGCAGCAACGGTGTATGCCAACCCGAGTTTGCCTCGGCGTACTGCCAGTGCTTGAGCTGAGGGATGCTCAGCGCTCCCCGGGTGCCGGCCAGCAGGTAGCAGGGTTGGTCCGCCTGGCGCGGATAGACAGGGCTTTCTCCCGAGCTCAGCTCCCAGCTCCACGGCGCTGCCACCGCATCGGAGCCGGTCAGGCTGCCCAGCGCACCGTTGGCGAACTCCAGCAGCACTGCCGCGCTGTCCTCGTTGGCAAAGCCGCGCACCTGGTTACGGGTGAACGCCTGCACCTGTACCACCTCACCGCACAGGTAGCGCAGCAGGTCGAGGTCGTGGATCAGGTTGGTCAGCAGGAAACCGGCGCCGGGCTCGCGGCGCCACGGTGTGTCGAAATAGCTGTCGGGCTTTTGCAACTGCCACAGCGCGGTGACGTTGACCAACCGGCCCAAGGCCCCTTCGGCGATCACGCCCCGCGCGCTGGCAATCAGCGGGTTATGCCGCCGGTGGTGGCCGACCAGCACCGGCACGCGACAGCGGCGCGACGCCTCCACCAGCGCACGTACTTCATCCAGGTGCACCCCTACCGGCTTTTCAACCAGTACCGGCACGCCGGCTTCGACACAATCGAGGGCGGTGGCCACGTGCAGGTTGTTCGGATTGGCCACGATCACGGCCTCGGGGCGCACAACCTCCAGCATCTGCCGGTGATCGGCGAAATACGCCACCCCGCACTCGGCGGCGAAGGCTTCAGCCTGGGGGCCGGGGTCGGCCACCGCGCACAACTGCGCTTGCGGCACCTGGATCAGATGCTGGTAATGCTGGCGGCCCATGATGCCGGCGCCAATCAGGGCGATGCGAAGGGGTGCGTTCAACGGGCGGTCCTCTTTTCGTTGTTGTTCTGGCAACTTCGGAACCCAGTTCCAAAATCAGCTATCGCTAATTTAGAACTGCGGTCCGCTTTGCAAAAGGACGCTGGGCATAGAGTGTGCGGTAATCGACCGGAAAGTTCAGAGGCAGGCCCGTGCTGCCGTGCATGTCAGGCAAACAGCTCACTCGCCTGGCTGGCTGCCGACAACTCCTCCACCGCCGCCAACAACAACGGCGCCAGCTCCGGCAGGCGTGCTTGCGAAAGGCGCGCACTGGGCCCGGCAATGCTCAGCACGCCAATGACCTCGTTACCCTGCGGCCGACGCACCACCGCAGCCAGGGCCGAGGTACCGACTGCCGAAGTTTGCTCGACCCAGGCATAACCCCGCTCACGGGCGCCCGCCAGGTAGCTCAGCAACTGTTCAGTGGAGCGCGGCGCGTTGGGGGCGAATTGCTCGGGGTCGGCAATGCCCTGGCGCAGGACCATCTGCAGCGCCTCGTCATCGCTCAGGCTGGCCAGCCAGGCATGCCCGGAGGCGGTGTAGAACAGGGGCGCATCGCGACCCATGTCCGGGTCGTAACGCAACCCGGACCGGGCGCCCTGGGATTTGGCGATCCAGGTCTGGCGGGCGCCGTCGATCACGCCCAGGCGCACCAGCTCGCCGCTTTCCTGGGCCAGGCGGTCGAGTATCGGCTGAATGATGTCGGCGCCGCTGCTGGACAGGTAGCGAAAGCCCAGCGCCACCAGCTTGGCAGACAACTGGTAGCGGCTGTTGTCACGGTTCTGGCGTACGTAGCCCAGGCGCGCGAGTTCAGCGAGCATGCGATGGGCTGCGCTCTTGGGGATCTGAAGCTGGTCAGCCAGGGTTTGCAGGCCCAGGCCCTGGGGCTCGGCGGCAAGGCTTTCTACAAGACTGAAGGCGCGTTCGATCTGACTACCGGCCATGACAGGGTTTCCTGATAAAGAAGGCAAATTCTGGAAGATGATTCCATATCTCGTTGGCCACCGCAGCTGACCAGCGCTGAAGTGTCCGTTTATCGACCACTACTTGCTGGCGTCACTTGCATCCCGGCGGGTCAACCAAGAAGAATATGGAACCTTGTTCCAATAATAATACCGGAGACCCGCAATGCCCACCGACACCTTGCAAGCCGAATGCGATGTACTGGTCATTGGCTCCGGCGCCGCCGGGCTGGCTGCTGCGGTCACGGCTGCCTGGCATGGGCAGCGGGTTACCCTTGTGGAAAAAGACCCGGTGTTCGGCGGCGCCACTGCCTGGTCCGGCGGCTGGGCCTGGGTGCCGCGCAACCCGCTGGCGCGCCGCGCCGGTATCGAAGAAGACATCGAGCAGCCACGCACTTACCTGCGCAACGAACTGGGCGCGCATTACGATGCGCAGCGCATCGACGCCTTTCTCGAAGCCTGCCCGCACATGGTCGCCTTTTTCGAGAAACACACGGCCCTGCAGTTCGCTGAGGGCAACGCCATCCCCGACATGCATGGCGACACCCCTGGCGCCGCCACCGGTGGGCACCAGGTCATCGCCGCCCCTTATGACGCCCGCGAACTCGGTGCGCTGTTGCCACGCTTGCGCAGGACACTGCGCGAAACCTCGTTCATGGGCATGCCGATCATGGCTGGCGCCGACCTTGCGGCCTTTCTCAACATGACCCGCTCGCCCCGCGCCTTCTGGCATGTGTGCAAGCGCTTCAGTCGCCACCTGTACCACCTTGCCCGCCATGGCCGGGCCATGCACTTGGTCAACGGTGTGGCACTGGTGGCGCGCCTGGCCAAGTCGGCCGAAGACCTGGGCGTGCGCCTGCTTGAGTCTGCGCCAGCCAAACGCTTGCTGATGGAGGACGGCCAGGTGCGTGGCGCGGTGATCGGTACAGCGCAGGGCGACATTACGCTTCGCGCCAAAGCCGTGGTGCTGGCCGCTGGTGGCTTTGCTCACGACCCCGTGCGGCGCCGGCAATTGTTCCCGCGCGATGCCAGTGGCCACGACAACCTCGCACTGCCGCCGCCGTCGTGCTCCGGCGACGGCCTGCGCCTGGGCGAATCAGCCGGCGGCGTGGTAGCCACCGACCTGAAGTCGGCGGTCGCCTGGGCCCCGGTGTCCAAGGTAGCGCACCGTGATGGCAGCGTCGGCCACTTCCCGCACATCATCGAACGCGGCAAGCCGGGCATCATCGGTGTGCTGGCCAACGGCAAGCGCTTCGTCAACGAGGCGCACGGCTACTACGACTATGTCGCCGCCATGCTCGACGCCGTACCGCAAGACGAGCAAGCCTGCTCGTGGCTGATCTGTGACCACCGCTTCCTGCGCCGGTATGGCCTTGGCCACGCCCGCCCCGCCCCGCTGCCGGTGTGGCCACACCTGCGCAGCGGCTACCTCAAGCGCGGTGCCAGCCTGGAACTGCTGGCCCGCGCCTGCGGCATCGACCCTGCGGGGCTGAGTGCCACGGTGGCCGAGTACAACCGCCACGCGCGCCAAGGCCAGGACCCTGAGTTCGGGCGCGGCAGCACCCCGTTCAACCGCAAACAGGGCGACCCCCAACACAAGGGGCCCAACCCCTGCGTCGCGCCGATCGAGCAAGGCCCGTTCTACGCGGTCAAGGTGCAGCCCGGCTGCTTCGGCACCTTCGCCGGCCTGCGCACCGACGGCCACGCACGTGTGCTGGATGAACACGGCCAGCCCATCGGCGGCCTGTATGCAGCGGGCACCGACATGGCCAGCGTGTTCGGCGGCTGGTACCCGTCCGGGGGCATCAACCTGGGCCCGGCGCTGACGTTCGGTTATGTGGCCGGTCGGCATATCGCCGGGACCCAGGCGCAGGAGTAAGGCAGCCCGGGGTCAGAACAGCTTTACCGTATAACTGAGGATCAACCGGTTCTCGTCAATGTCCGTGCGGTAGTTCGAGCGGGCCATCACGTTGCGAACCCGCACCCCCAGCCCGGCCAGGGGGCCGCTCTGCACCACATAGGCAAGGTCCAGATCGCGCTCCCGGTCGCGCCCCTCGAAGCCCAGGCCGGTCTCCACGTCACGACCCTTTACATAGCGCAGCGTCGAGGTCAGCCCGGGTATCCCCAGCGCAACGAAGTTGTAATCGTGACGAACCTGCCACGAACGCTCACCGGGCGCTGCGAACTCATAGGTGGGCAGGGTATTGCCCATCGGGTTGGTGTTGGCGCCAACCTGGATGAACCCGTCGTCCCCGCCGATCTGCTGGTACCCCACATAGAAGGTATGCCCACCCGTTTTGGCCGAGAACAGGCTGAACAGTGCATGGTTGTCGTAACGGCCTGCGATCTGCCGGCCATCCTCCTGGGCATCGAAGTAGCCGGCATTCACCCCCAGGGTCCAGTCACCCAAAGGTTCGGCGTGCTTGAGGCTGTAGAACCGCTGTTGGTAGATGTCTTCCAGTTGCGCTTGCCATACGCCGACCTGGGTACGGTTGTCGTTGAACGCATAGTCCGCGCCGACATAATTGAAACGATCACTGGTGAATCGCGCCAACCGTGAAGGGTTGATCGGGTCATTGACCAGGGCATACATCTTCTGGCTGTTGGAGGAGTCGCGCAGGCTGGTGGAGCGAAACTGCCCGGCGCTCAAGGTCAACCCGGCAAACTCGCGGGACTCGAGCATGGCGCCCTGGTAGGTCGGCGGCAGCAGGCGCAGGTCGCTGAACAGCAACACCGGCAGGTTGGGCATCAATTCGCCCACCTTCAGTTCGGTGCGCGACACCTTGAATTTCACCGCCGCGCCAAGGCGGCTGTAATCGTCTGCCGACTGGCCGCTGTCAAGGCTGGGCAACAGCCCTGACCTGGCATGCGCGGGGCTGCTGTCGAGCTTGAAGCCCAGTAGCCCGGTGACGTCCATGCCAACGCCGATGGGGCCTTGGGTGTAGCCAGAGGCGGCATTGAGGATGAAGCCCTGGGCCCACTCCTGGGTGCGCGACTGGGTGCTCGCGCCTTTGATATCGGCATAATCGCGGCTGAAGAAATAATTGCGCGCTTGCAGCGTAGCACTGGCGCCCTCGATGAAACCGGCCTCTTCGGCCGTCGCTTCAGCACAGAGGGCTGCGGCGATACAGCCGCCAGCCAGGCGCGCGGTCGGGGAATGACGCTGTGGCATGTTAACGGGCATTTGAAAACGACTCCTGGATTCGGGCAACAGCTCCCCGCCGCAGTGGCCTTGAGGCCACCCGCGCGGAGTGTCGGGAAGGGTCTTCAAGCGGGCTGGCTGGCCCGCTTGCACTGCCGTGACGCGAAGGGTCAGGCCGTTATCGGTTGACCAGCTTGGCCGGCAAGGCGATGACCAGGAAGCAGCTGAGCAGCAAGCAGAGGGCGAACACCCACAGCGCCGCATGGGAGGTGCCGGTCAGGTCGGTGACCATCCCCATCAGCGAGTTGCTCACCAGCCCCGCGATGTTGGCCAGCGAACACGCCAGGGCGAAACCGGTCGCCGCAGCGGTGCCTTTGAGGAAGGTCGCCGGCAGGCTGAAGAACACCGGCACTGCGCCGATGATGGCTGCCGAGGCGATGGCGAACAGCAGCACGGTCATCACCAGGTTCTGGCTGAACAGGGTGCTGCTGGCCATGGCAATTGCACCGATGATGAAGGGCACGATGATGTGCCAGCGGCGTTCGCGATGACGGTCGGAACTGGCCCCGATCATCAACATGCCAAGCAATGCCGCCAGGCTTGGGATCGCCGTGAGCAGGCCGATATGGAAGGTATCGCTGACACCGGCGTCGCGGATGAAGGTGGGCATCCAGAAGCCCATGGCGTAGGCGCTCAGCAGGATCGAGAAATCGATGCCACCGAGCATCCACACTTTCAGGTTGAAGAAACCGTCGCGGAAGCTGTGCTTGCTGCCCTTGCCTTCGGCATCGTCGGCGGCAAGGTCGGCGGCCAGTTGTGCCTTGTCGTCTGCGGACAGCCACTTGGCCTGCTGGAAGTTATTCGGCAATGCCCAGAACGTCAGGATACCGAGCAGCACACTGGGGATCGCCTCCAGCAGGAACAGCCATTGCCAGCCCTGCAGGCCATGCACCTGGTCGAAGTGGCCCATGATCCAGCCCGAGATCGGCCCGCCGATCACACTCGACAGCGGCAGCCCGATCATGAACAGCGCGATGATGCGCCCGCGCCGATAGGTCGGGTACCACATGGTCAGATAGAACAGCACCCCCGGCAGGAAGCCCGCTTCGGCCGCCCCGAGCAGAAAGCGCAGGACGTAGAACTGCGTGGTGGTGGTGACGAACATGGTGCAGGCCGAGAGCAGGCCCCAGGTGATCATGATGCGGGCGATCCACAGCTTGGCGCCGACGCGCTGCAGGACCAGGTTGCTTGGCACCTCGAAGATGATGTAGCCGACGAAGAACAGGCCCGCCCCCAAGCCATAGGCTGCGGTGCTGAACTGCAGGTCTTCGAGCATCTGCAGCTTGGCGAAGCCGACGTTGATGCGGTCCAGGTAGGCCGCAAGGTAGCAGAAGCACAGGAACGGTATGAGCCTCCAGGTGATCCTGCGGTAAAGCGCTTGAGTCGATTGGTCGATGTCGCTGTGGACCGCTGTTGCATTCGCAATTGGCATTTCCTGTCTCCTGGCGGGTGACTTTGTGGTTTTGTTTTCAGGCCAGCAGTTTTCGACGCTCCGGGCGCGCCGCGCACTATACGCGGCGTTTGAGGATGGCGTCACAAGACCCCGGGTGCTCCTGCGGGGTGGCCGCCCGCACAGCGGACGGTCATGCAACGGGCTTCCCGCGCCGTTACTTGATTGTTATGGGTGCAAGGTGTGCGGTTTCAGCTGGCCAGGCGCTGGAATTGCGCCATGGCTTCCTGCAGGCTGACGACATCGCCGTACTTGCTGTCGATGTCGAACAGGTTTGCTTCGTGCGGCGCGGGGTGGCGATCACCGACGCACTCACGCACCACGATGGTTCGCAAGCCGTGCTGCAGCGCATCCACCGCACTGGCGCGGATGCAGCCACTGGTGGAGCAGCCGGCCAGCACCACGGTGTCGATCCCTTGTGCATGCAGCAGCGGTGCCAGGCTGGTGCCGAAGAACGCGCTGGCGTACTGCTTGGTGAGCACCGGCTCATCAGCCCGTGGCACGACGGCCTCGCAGAACGCCGCCAGCGGGTTGCCTTCGACCATGTCCTTCATTACCGGCGCCTTGCGTACCCACACGCCGCCATCGGCAAAATGCGGGGCCTGGTAGCGGATATTGGTATGGACCACCAGCGTACCGCAGTCCCGGGCCAATGCCAGCAGCACGGCAGCCTGCTCGACCGCCGTCACCACGCCGGGGGCGTAGAGCGGCGCACCGGGGGTGGTGTAGCCCTGCATGAAGTCGATCATCAGCAGGGCTGCCTTGCGCCCGAAGCCGATACGCTGACCCCATACGCCCTGGTAGTTGTCGCTGGCGCTTTGTGCGTCGCTCATGTTCGTCTCCCGATTCAGTAGGCGCCCGACAGCAAGGCGCCAGCGCCCGGAACCACCGGTTCCAGGTCCAGCGCCTTGAGCATGGCGTAGGTGGTGGCGATGGCAGCGGTGACCACCGGTTTGCCGGTTTGCGCCTCGACCTTGGCGACTGCCGGCAGCGACTGCATCTGCACGCAGGCCGAAAGCACCACCACATCGACGCCCTCAAGGTTCATGCCGGCGACGATGCCCGGCAGGTTGGCCGGGTCGTGACGGGCCACGGCGAGGTTGTCGGGGATTTCCAGCGCGCGCCAGTCCTGCACCTCGAAGCCTTCCTCACGGATGTAGTTGACCACCAGTTCGGTCAACGGCTTCATGTAGGGCGCGACGATGGCGATGCGCTTGGCCTTCATCACGTGCAGGGCCTCCACCAGCGCACCGGCACTGGTGATGACCGGCGCCAGTGCGTCGTTGTCGGCGGTGGCTTTTTGCAAACGCTTCTCTGACTGGCGGTGGTACCCCAGCCCCATGGCCATGATCGCCACCAGGCAGGCATAGCCGAGCACGTCTACCTTGGCATCTGACAGTTCCACTGCGCAGCGGTCGGACTCGCCGTCCATCGCCGCCAGTTCTTCCTTCTTCACCTGCTTCATGCGCATGCGGCTGGAGTGGAAGGTGAAGCGCTCCGGGCGGATCGCCTGGCGGGCCAGGAGCATCGCCGGGATCTCGGTTTCCATGGTGGTGTTCGAACTCGGCACGATCTGGCCGATACGGTAGGGCTTGGTCATGTCGCGTGCTCCTTCAGACAAGGGGGTGGCCCAGGAAATCACCGAAGGCGGCAAAGAAGCCTTCGAGGTCATCCCAGGGAATCATGTGGCCGGCGTTGTCGACGTGAGCGACCTGGATGTCCGGCTTGAGCTCACGGATCTCGGCGATGTCCTGGGGCTGGATCACCCCGCCTCGCCCCGCCACCATCAGCAATGCCGGTTGGCGCACGTGGGGCAAGTCCTGGTGGATGTCCACCTGGTGGAAATCGTTGAAGGCGCGCACGATCGCAGGCTCGTGGCAGGTGTGCAGCCACTCGGCGCGCAGCGCCAGCTGCTCGTCGGTCCAGGTTGCACAGAAGGCGCGCATGTCGTCACCGCTCATGCCACTGCAGGCCTGCCGGATAGAGTCGACGTACCACGGCAGCTTGCTCGGGTATTCGCGCCGACCCGGCCCGGATACCGGCGGGTCGACCAGCACCAGGCGCTGCAGACCGGGCGCCCCTTGCGCGGCGGCGCGGATGGCGAAACGCGCGCCCATCGAATGGCCGACCAGGTGGTAGCTGGCCAGGCCCAGCGCCGCTGCGAACGCCGGAATGTCCGCAGCGCAGGCATCGGTGCCATAGTCCAGTGCAGGCCCGCTCGCGGACAGGCCGCGGCCGCGTACATCCAGCACATAGGTGTCGAACTGCTGCCCAAGGCGCTCGGCGACGAAGCCCCAGGTGATCGCCGGGCTGGTGATGCCCGGCACCAGGATCAGCGCAGGGCCCTTGCCGCCGTAACGCAGGTAATGCTGACGGATGCCATTGGCGTTGACGTTGCCGCCGGCGACGAAGGTGCTCATGCTGCCTCCCCGCTCTTGAGCGCCTGGCCGTAGAGGTCGTAGCCATAGACCCATGCCGGGTCTTCCTGGGTGTAGAGGAAGGTGTTGGCGTTGGAGACCGCCTGCACCCGCGAAGCGCGTTCCTTGCGGTTAGCCTCGTACAAAGCGAAGGCGGTGCGGTGGTCGGACAGCCCGGTCTCTTCCAGGCAACGGGTGAGCATCGCCGCATCCTCGATGGCCATGCACGCACCTTGCGCCATGTGCGGCTTCATCGGGTGGCAGGCATCCCCCAGCAGCACCAGGCGGCCACGGCTCCACAGCGGCAACGGGTTGCGGTTGCGCAGCGGCCACTTGGTGATCGATTCGGTGGCGTCGATCAGCTTTTGCACCGTGGGGTGGTAGCCCTGGAACGCAGCACGCATTTCTTCCTGGCTGCTGTCCACGAACGGGCCCTGGAAGTCCCACGCTTCGTGCGGGACGCCGGTGACGAAGTAGTACTCGTCGCGCTTGCCGGTGGTGTAATAGACCATCATGTGGCGGTCTTCGGTCCACCATTTCACGCAGTCCTCGAACACGTCGGCATGTTGCGCCAGATGCTCGCCGCGGATCAGTGCACGGTGAGCCACCCAGCCGCTGTAGATCGGCGCCTCGACACCCAGCAGCGCTTCACGGATGCGCGAATGGATGCCGTCGGCACCGATGACGATGTCGGCCACGGTATGGGTGCCGTCGGCGAAGTCCAGGCGTACCTGATCGCCGTCGTCCAGGATCTTCTCCAGGCGCTTGCCGAAGTGCACGGTGCCCGGCTTGATCGCATCGATCTGCAGGGCGTGCAGGTCGCCACGGTGAATGGTGATGTACGAGGCACCGTATTCACGGCGGGCGTAATCGCCCAGCGGGATGCGCGCCAGGTAGTCACCCGTGTTGCCGTCGCGGCTGAACCAGAAATCCGGGTGCGACCCCATCAGCTCCAGCTTCTGCTCCAACCCCATGCGGCGGAATATCTTCATCACGTTAGGGCCGATGTGAATACCCGCGCCAAGGCGGGTGAACTCCGGTGCCTGCTCGTACACGTCGACCTCAAAGCCGGCCTGCTGCAACAAAGTGGCGGCGGCTGCCCCGCCCAATCCTGCACCGACGATTGCGATTTTCTGCCTGCCCCGCATAGGTATGTCCCCTCTTGTTCTGTGATGTAGTCAGCCGAACTGCCTGACGAATTAGAGTGTATACGCTGTATTTTTTTATTGGGAAGGGGAATATTCAAAAAAATTCAAACGGGTGATCGAAATCGGCGAGTCGGCTAGATGTAACCGTATTATCTAGGCTATGTGTGGATTCGTAACGTTTCAACGCACCACTTGCGCTTGCAGGCCGGATACGCTTTCATCAACGCATATAGGGCGTACACACTATTAATTCGCACCGAGATAAAGCGCCCCGCACCACTGCGGTGCGGCATTTCGGTTTCATCGAGGCCTGCCAGGAGAAAGCTGATGCCGGTTAGCAACGCAGAACTGACCCAGATGTTCGAACACGTACTCAAACTGTCCCGGGTGGACGAAACGCAGAGCGTCGCCGTGCTCAAGAGCCACTACTCCGACCCGCGTACGGTCAGTGCCGCGATGGAAGCGGCGCAGCGGCTCAAGGCGAAGGTCTACGCCGTGGAATTGCCCGCGTTCAACCACCCCACGGCCATGGGCAACGACATGACCGCCTACTGCGGCGACACCGCCCTGACCGGCAACCTGGCAGCCCAGCGGGCGCTGGAAGCCGCCGACCTGGTCGTCGACACCATGATGCTGCTGCACTCACCCGAGCAGGAGCAGATCCTGAAGACCGGAACGCGCATACTGCTGGCGGTCGAACCCCCGGAAGTCCTGGCGCGCATGCTGCCCAGCGAAGACGACAAGCGCCGCGTGCTGGCCGCCGAAACCCAGCTCAAGCAAGCCCGCACGATGCAGGTGCGTTCCAGGGCCGGCAGTGATTTCCACGCCCCACTGGGCCAATACCCGGCCGTTACCGAATACGGCTATGCCGACGAGCCCGGCCGCTGGGACCACTGGCCAAGCGGCTTTCTGTTCACCTGGCCGAACGAGGACAGCGCCGAAGGCACGCTGGTACTGGATGTGGGCGACATCATCCTGCCGTTCAAGAACTACTGCCGCGAGCGCATCACCCTGGAGATCGAGAAAGGCTTCATTACCGGCATCCATGGCGGCTTCGAGGCCGAGTACCTGCGCGACTACATGAAGTACTTCAACGACCCCGAGGTCTACGGCATCTCCCATATCGGCTGGGGCCTGCAGCCGCGTGCCCAGTGGACCGCCATGGGGCTGCACGACCGCAACGACGGCATGTGCATGGATGCCCGCGCGTTCTATGGCAACTTCCTGTTCTCCACCGGCCCCAACACCGAAGTCGGGGGCAAGCGCAAAACCCCCTGCCATCTGGATATTCCGCTGCGCAACTGCGATATCTACCTGGATGACCAGGCCGTGGTGCTGGCCGGTGATGTGGTCGCGCCTGAGGAGTCCAAGGCGCGATAGTGGTTATACTGGCCCGGCGCCCCGTTCCGGGGGGCCGGCCAGCCAACCCACACAGCCCAAGCCAACCCATGTCGAATAAAAACTCCCCCGCTCCCGCTGCACCCGACACTGCCCCCTACGACGTGACCGAACAGGTCGGCCACCTTTTACGCAAGGCCTACCAACGGCACACCGCGATTTTCCAGCAACAGGCGTGCGACCCGCAGTTGACCTCGATCCAGTTCGTCACCCTGTGCGCCCTGCGCGACCACGGCCCCAGCTCCCAAGCCGAACTGATCAAGGCCACCGCCGTCGATCAGGCGACCATCCGCGGCATTGTCGAACGCCTCAAGGCACGCGGGCTGATCGAGCTGTCACCAGACCCGGATGACCGGCGCAAGGTCATTGTCGGGCTCACCGACAGTGGCGCAGCCTTGCTCGATGCGATGATCCCCTGCGCCCGGCAAATCAGTGAACTGAGCATGGGCTGCCTGAACGCCGCAGAGCGGGTGGCGATCCTGTTTCTGCTGCGCAAGATGATCGACGGGGACGATCAGGAGGGCTGAGCGCGCCCAATACCCCGAGCAACCCCTACGGAATCTTCCCTGGCCTGCTTCTTGCCTGAACATTTCATGTAGTGAGTACTTACCTAAACAAGCGCACCACTTGAGTGGTTTGGTAGCGCAGGTACTCGCTTTTGAACGGCATGCAAACTTCCAGAGATGAGCCAACCATGCAAATCACCCTCCCCCTGCGGGTCAACGGCCAGGATGTCGAAGTCAGCGCCATGGCCGACACGCCCTTGCTCCTGGTCCTGCGCAACGACCTGCGCCTGAACGGCCCCAAGTACGGCTGCGGCCTGGGCGAGTGCGGGGCGTGCACGGTGATCATCGACGGCGTGGCCGCACGCGCCTGCGTGATCCCGCTGTCCGGCGCCGCCAACCGCGACATCACCACCCTCGAAGGCCTGGGCAGCAAGGCCGCGCCACACCCGGTGCAACAGGCGTTCATCGATGAGCAGGCCGCCCAGTGCGGCTACTGCATGAACGGCATGATCATGACCGCCAAGGCCCTGCTAGACCGCATCCCCGACGCCAGTGACGAACAGATCCGCAACGAACTGTCAGGCAACCTGTGCCGTTGTGGCACCCATGTCGAAATCCTGCGCGCGGTGCGCCGCGCTGCCGGCCGCCAGGCCTGAGACCCGGAGCAGAACATGAACCACTCCCAACACGTTCCCACCCGCGACCAGTTGCTGGGCAAAACCGGCGTACTGTTGATCGTCGACCAGATCACGCCGCCCTCGGGCCCTGTGGCCAAGGGTGTGACACCCACGGTCAAGGCGCGTGAGCTGGCGCTGTTTCTTGCCGTAAGCGATGACGGCATGGTCTACGCCTTCAATGGCCACGTTGACCTGGGCACCGGCATCCGCACTTCGCTGGCTCAGATCGTTGCCGAAGAACTCGACCTGCGCATGGACCAGGTGCACATGGTGCTGGGTGATACCGAGCGGGCGCCGAACCAGGGCGCTACCATCGCCAGCGCGACCCTGCAGATTTCCGCCGTGCCGCTGCGCAAGGCCGCAGCGACAGCGCGGCGCTTCCTGCTGGAACAGGCGGGCCTGCGCCTGGGCTGCCCGGCGCAGGCGTTGCGCATGGAGGCCGGCACGCTGATTACCGAGGATGGCCGCACCCTGAGCTTTGCCGACCTGGTCGGCGGACAGCGCCATCAACTGCACATTGCCGACGATGCGCCGCTCAAGGCCGTCGAGGATTACCGCCTGGTCGGTCGCAGCGCGGCACGGGTGGACATCCCTGGCAAGGCGACCGGCGAACTGACCTACGTCCACGACATGCGCCTGCCCGACATGCTGCATGGCCGGGTGATCCGCCCGCCCTATGCAGGCCACGACAGTGGCGAGTTCGTCGGCAACAGCCTGCTGGCAGTGGACGAATCGTCTATTGCCCATGTGCCGGGGGTGGTCGCGGTGGTGGTCATCCGTGACTTCGTCGGTGTGGTTGCCGAGCGTGAGGAGCAGGCGATCCGCGCCGCCCACGACTTGAAGCTCAGCTGGAAGCCGCTCACCGGCAAATTGCCCGACCTCAGCGATGTCGCTCAAGCAATCCGCGACAACCCCCGTGTGCAACGCACCGTGCTGGACCAGGGCGATGTCGACGCCGGCATCGCCAACGCCAGCCAGCGCCTGAGCCGCAGCTATCTCTGGCCCTACCAGTTGCATGGCTCGATTGGCCCCTCCTGCGCGCTCGCCGACTACACCGACGGGCAGATCCGCGTCTGGTCGGGCACCCAGAACCCGCACCTGCTGCGTGCAGACCTGGCCTGGCTGCTGGACTGTGCCGAACAACGCATCGAGATCATCCGCATGGAAGCGGCCGGCTGCTATGGCCGAAACTGCGCGGACGACGTCTGCGCCGATGCAGTGCTGCTGTCGCGTGCAGTCGGTCGCCCGGTGCGGGTGCAGCTGACCCGCGAGCAGGAGCATGCCTGGGAACCCAAGGGTACCGCGCAACTGATGGAAATCGATGGCGGCCTGAATGCCGACGGCACGGTCGCCGCCTACGACTTCCAGACCAGCTACCCCTCCAACGGTGCACCTACACTCGCCCTGCTGCTCACAGGCGCCGTGGAGCCGGTACCGGCACTGTTCGAAATGGGCGACCGCACCTCCATCCCACCCTATGACTACGAACACATGCGCGTCACCATCAATGACATGACGCCCTTGGTGCGCGCCTCGTGGATGCGTGGTGTGTCGGCCATGCCCAACAGCTTCGCCCATGAGTCCTACATCGACGAACTGGCCTTTGCAGCAGGCGTCGACCCGGTCGAGTACCGCCTCAAGCACCTCAGCGATCCGCGCGCCATCGACCTGGTCAAAGCCACGGCCGAGCGCGCCGGCTGGCAGCCGCGCACCGAGCCCATGCAGGCACCCGCCGAAGGTGATGTGTTGCGCGGACGCGGTTTCGCCTATGCACGCTACATCCACAGCAAGTTCCCGGGCTTCGGGGCTGCGTGGGCGGCCTGGGTCGCCGATGTTGCAGTAGACCGGCGCACCGGCGAGGTC
>NZ_MOMO01000077.1:0-9320 GCF_009933855.1 Pseudomonas sp. SG-MS2
GGCCATAACAATCCGGCATGGCACTGATCCGAAGACGCTATTTGTGAGCCCGCTTTCACTGCCCCGATAATCCACATTACCGATACCGCCAGCCTGGGCGGCCGGTACCTCATCTGTGGTACCCCACCTTTCACTCTCGAATAAAACAACAAGAGGTTAAGAGTGAGCGTATACATCCATTTCTGCCGGCGCCAAGCGCCGCTGGCGGCTCTATGCTGCCTGCTCGCCACCCCGGCGGCTGCCCTGCAATTCCAGGCCGGCCCGCTCGAAGGCCGCTTCGATACGGCGCTTTCGTTCGGCACCGCCGTCAGTACAGCCAACCCCGACAAGCAACTGTTGCAGGCCGCCAACAGCAATGACGGCCGGCGGAACTACCGCTCGGGTGATGTGTTCTCGGCCATTTTCAAAGCAACCCATGACCTGGAACTGCAGCGGGACAACGTTGGGGTGTTTCTGCGCGGCACCTACTGGTATGACACGGTGCAACGCGACCACAGCCAGCGTGCTGTCGACATCGACGACCACAACCGCCAGGCATCGGCCAAAACCGCCGCAGCGGAACTGCTCGATGCGTTTGCCTATGCCCTCTACGACATCGACGGTGAGCCCGGCTCAGTGCGCCTTGGCAATCAGGTGGTGAACTGGGGCGAAAGCCTCTTCATTCAGGGTGGCCTGAACGTGATCAGCCCGTTCAATCAGGCCGCACTGCGCCGGCCAGGCTCGGAAGTCAAAGACGCGCTGGCGCCGGTCAGCCTGTTGTATGTCACGCAAAACATCAACCAGGCCCTGTCATTCGACGCCTTCTACCAACTGGACTGGGAGCAGACCCGGCTGGACAACTGTGCGACCTTCTTCTCCGGCAATGACTTCATGCCCGAGGGCTGCCAAGGCCTGGATGTCGGTGGGCAGATGGTCACCAACCCGGGGGTTTCCCAAGCGCTGGCGTCCATGGGCGTGACGCTGACAGATGAGGGCGTGCGCGTGCCGCGCGGGGCCGACCAGGATGCGCGCAATGGAGGCCAATGGGGTTTTGCCTTGCACTGGTATGTCCAGTCGCTGGATACCGAGTTTGGCCTGTTCGCGGCCAACTACCACAGCCGCTCTCCCTACCTGGGTACCGTCAGCAGCCGCTACTTCGCCAATACCGGTTTTGCCAGGGACTTGTGCGGCAACATTGGCGTGCCCCTGTCCGGCTGCGGTGCCTTCCTGGCTTCGAGCGCGGGGCAGACCTTGGCCGGCGCCCTGCGCATGGGAACCTCGCAGTACCTGGCGCAGTACCCTGAGGATATCCGGCTCTACGGCATCACCTTCGCCACCACCCTGCACAACGGTACCGCTGTGCAGGGGGAGTTGAGTCACCGCCCCAACCAGCCGGTGCAGCTCAACGGCAACGATGTACTGCAGTCGCTGCTCAACGCCCCGGGCCGCAGCCCGCTCAACGCCGAAGGCCTGCGCCCTTCGACCGACGATACGTTGTTCGACGGTTATCGACGCAAAGAGGTGACCCAGGCCCAAGTGTCGGCAGTGCAAGCGTTCAGCCAGGTCATGGGGGCCAACCAGCTGCTGTTGATGGGGGAGGTGGGCGCAACCTATGTGGGTGGGCTCGAGGGGCGTTTCGGGCCGCGCTATGGCCGCTCCGGGGCCTACGGCAACGGAGAGCTGGCCGACAACAGCCTTTGCCAGGCGATTTCGAAAAGCCCTGGCGACTGCAACGGCGAAGGGTTCGTCACGCCGTTTTCCTGGGGCTACCGCCTGCGCGCGACCTGGAGCTATCAGAACCTGGTCCCGGGCGTGGACATCCGTCCCAACCTGGCCTGGTCCCACGATGTGAAAGGCTATTCGCCTGCCGACGGCTCGGGCTTCAATGAAGGCTCGCGCTCGATCAGCCTGGGCGTCGACGTGGCGCTGGCCAGCAAGTACTGGGCAAGCCTTGCCTACACCGATTATCTCGATGGCGATTACGGCACCCGCGGCGACCGCGACTATGTGGCATTCAGCGTGGGCGCCAACTTCTAGACCAACCCAGGAGCAAGACAATGTCCAAACGCAGCATGCACGCTTCACCCGCCAACCTGCCGGCCATCGCTCTGATGCTGGCCAGTACACTTGCCCCGGGCATGGCCAGCAGCGCACCGGCAGAGCAGGGCGTGATGCAAGGGTTTCCACCCGCACCGCAGTTGCGCGTGAACCAGGCCAACGCGTTCCAGCCACCTTACCTGCGCTGGTCCATGCGCCACGCCCGCGAGGTTTCGCCGACCCGGGGCATCGGACGCGCTTCCACACCGTTAGCCTTGCCAGCAGGCACCGAGCTGCCACTGGACCAGGTGGCGTTCAATGCCGGCGAGCAGCCCCTGACGTTGGCGAGCTACCTGCAACAGACCAGCACCGACGGGCTTATCGTGCTGCACCGTGGCCAGGTGGTGTACGAGCGTTATCTGGAGGGCTTCCAACCCGGCCAGCCGCATATCTGGGCCTCGATGACCAAGTCGGTGACTGGCCTGATCGCCGCCCAACTGATCGCCGAAGGCACGCTGGACCCGCAACGTACACTGGCGCATTACGTGCCGGAACTCAGCGGCACGCCGTTTGGCGAGGCGACGGTGCAAGCCAACCTCGACATGCAGGTGGCTGTGGAGTACCCGCCGCAAGTGCCGCCGGACCTTGGGCTGTTTGCCGCTACCGGGTTGATACCTCGGGCCGAGGGCATGCCGGGGGATATCTACAGTTTCCTCCAGCACGCACGAAAGGCGTCCGGCTCAGGCGCCAAACCGTTGTTCTTCTACCAGAACGGCTCACCCGAAGCGTTGGCCTGGGCACTGCGGCGCATCACCGGGCTGAACTGGGCCCAACTGGTTGAACAACGTATCTGGTCACGCTTCGCCCAGGACGATGCCTATGTTCAAGTCGACCCGCTCGGTACCGAGATGGCCAGCGGCGGTATCAGCTGCAACCTGCGCGACAGCGCGCGCTTCGCCGAACGGGTGCGCCGTGAGCTGGCCCGTGACGTCAAGGATGACAGCTTCAACCAAGCGGTGCGCAGCACTTTCCAGCCCGCGGACCCGGCGTTGTTTGCCCAAGGCAACCTTGCCCCCGGCCGCCCGGGCTACGCTTATCGCAACTACTGGTTCCAGAAAAACGATGGCGACGGCTCAGTCGAGGCCAGCGGGCGCTTCGGCCAGAAAATCTATATCAACCCGCGCCGCGAAGTGGTGATCGTCAAGCTGTCGGCCACTGCCGACCAGGCCCGGCGCGCCACCCGTGCCGACGGTGAGGCGAAAGTCACTGCGCGCGTGGTGGACTCGCCGGCGACGTTCAACGGCATGGTCACTGCGGTGTTGGCGGCGCTGCCGGGTTGAGCGGTGTGGGGCGCCTGGCAAATCGTTATCATGCCTGCCATGTTGATGTGCTGTTCAACGCCCTATACCAGCTTCACTGCGCCGGAGATGCGACATGAACATTGATTGGATCAACTTCACACCCTGGAGTGCTTTGGGGGGAGGGGCCTTGATCGGGCTGGCCGCCAGCCTGTTCATTCTGGCCAATGGTCGCATCGCCGGCATCAGCGGCCTGCTTGCAGGTGTGATGCAATGGGGCAGTGAGGGCTGGGGCGAGAAGGCGCTGTTTCTTCTCGGCCTGCTGATCGCGCCATTGGTGTGGGGGCTGTTCGCCGTGCTGCCGGAAATCGAGATCGACACCTCGTGGCCGGCGTTGGTGATTGCCGGGCTGCTGGTTGGCCTTGGGACACGGTACGGCTCAGGCTGTACCAGTGGTCACGGCGTGTGTGGAGTCTCGCGCTTGTCACCCCGTTCAATCGTGGCCACGGTGTGCTTCATGGCCAGCGGTTTTGCGACCGTGTACGTCATCCGCCATGCGCTGGGGGCCTGAGAATGAGCAAGTTGACAGCTTTTTTCGCCGGCTTGATCTTTGGTCTTGGCCTGTTGTTGGCAGGCATGGCGAACCCCGCCAAGGTGTTGGCTTTTCTCGATGTGGCCGGGGCCTGGGATCCGTCACTCGCACTGGTGATGGCAGGGGCCATCGCGGTGGCGGCTGCTCCGCTGAACTGGGCACGCAAACACAAGCGGTCGTTGCTTGGCGCCCCCATGCAGATACCTGTGAAAAGGGAGCTGGACGCCCGCCTGATCGGTGGCAGCCTGGTGTTTGGCGTAGGCTGGGGCATTGCCGGCATCTGCCCGGGGC
Source organism: Pseudomonas sp. SG-MS2 (assembly GCF_009933855.1). Lineage (NCBI taxonomy): Bacteria > Pseudomonadati > Pseudomonadota > Gammaproteobacteria > Pseudomonadales > Pseudomonadaceae > Pseudomonas > Pseudomonas sp. SG-MS2. The sequence continues at coordinate 4,198 of NZ_MOMO01000077.1, forward strand.
CTGCGGTCGCCATCTCGCTTACCGGGCACTGGCAGGTACTGGTATTCGTAGTGGCAATGCTGGCGGGGATGTATGCGTTCACTGTGCTGCAGGGGCGGCGTACGTCCTGATGGCAGGCTCGCCACCTGTTTGAATCGACTGAGTCATGAAAAGGAAGACAGGCAAATGGATATCCGTTGCACTTCACTGGGCGAAGTCCGCCAGTACATCGATGAAATAGACCGCTCTCTCGTTTCGCTTCTCGCCAAACGGGGAATGCTCGTGGCTCAGGCCGCGAGCTTCAAAAAAACCACCGACGACGTGCGTGCGCCTGCGCGGGTCGAAGAAGTCATCGACAAGGTCCGTGCAATGGCGGACGAAACCGGTGCCTCGGCAGAGGTTGTGGAACAGGTTTACCGTGCCATGATTTCTGCGTTCATTGCCCAGGAACTGGATACCCACGCCAAGCTTGTCACCCAAGGATCGGACTGTTAGTCAGGATCAAGGCAAGCAGCCTGACCTACCTCATCATGGTCTGAGTCACGTGGGTCAACTGGGCGATGTGTTCGTCATCGTTAAGCAGCGTGCCCAGTCGTTGATAATTTTGCGCGCGGGAACCTTTCTTGAGGCGCTCAGTCTGAGCCGAGCCCTTCAATTGGCATTACTGCCGACATCCCTCCTGAGCCGTTCGCCCATGCGCCACGCTGCCCGCTGCTCCGCCATTTTTTCGCTTTGCCTCATCCCCTTGCTCTCCCTGTTCGTCAGCCCCGTCCATGCCAGCGGGGAAAGGCAACTGGTAGAGGCCATCAACGACTACCGCGCCCAACCACAGCGCTGCGAGAGACGCCTGGTTCAGGTGTCGACGCCGCTGGTCCTAACGTCGAAGCTGGCGTTGCCTGCCGGCTATAGCGGTGGTTTGCGGGAAGGGTTGAAGGCTGTCGGCTACCAGGCGGTGAAGGTGCGGGCCATCCGCCTGGTCGGCGCCCGGGATGCCGAGGAGGCCTTTGACATGCTGCGCAGCGACTACTGCGCTGCCTTGCTCGATAGCCAGTTTGCCGATATTGGTATCAGTCGCGACCGGAACGTGTGGCGGGTAGTGTTGGCGCGCCCCTTGCTCGATGCCCAGCTCGGCAATGGTCAATCCGTTGGCAAAGCGTTGCTGGCACAGGTCAACGCAGCACGGTCGAAGCCGCGTCTGTGTGGCCGCCAGCGCTTCGCCGCTGCACGTCCGTTGGCCTGGAATACCGCCCTGGGCGCGGCTGCGCAGAGACACAGTCGGGCGATGGCCAACGCCAACTTCTTCGCGCACCGCGACCCCAACGGCGATCTACCGGCAGACCGGGCGCGCGATGCCGGGTACCGTGGACGACAGATCGGCGAGAATATTGCTGCCGGGCAGGGGGCTGCAAGCAAGGCGATGGCAGGCTGGCTGGCCAGTCCCGGGCATTGTGCCAATCTGATGAACCCGATGTTTACCCAGGTAGGTGCTGCTTTTGCCGCGAACTCGCGTAGCGATGAGGGTGTGTACTGGACGATGCTGTTCGGCGCGCCTTGAAAGAGCGCGCGCCCTGGGGGCAAATTCACCCCCGGTGGATGCTGCGGCCAGGATGATGGTTTAGGTCGCCATCACTTTGTCGATCGCCTGCTCGAGGGTGCTGACCGTGCGCTCGATATTGTGCAGTTTTTCGAGCCCGAACAGACCGATGCGGAAGGTCTGGAAATCGGCGGGCTCGTCGCATTGCAACGGTACCCCCGCGGCGATCTGTAGGCCGTGGTCGGCAAATTTCTTACCGGTCTTGATACCCGCATCGTCGGTGTAGCTCACCACTACGCCAGGGGCCTGAAAACCGGCAGCAGCCACGCTTTTGATGCCTTTGCGGGTCAACATGGTGCGCACCCGATCGCCCAGAGCCTGTTGTTCGCCGCGGACTTTATCGAAACCGTAGGCCTGCATCTCGTTCATCACGTCGTTGAATCGCGCGAGCGAGTCGCTAGGCATGGTCGCATGGTAGGCATGCCCGCCCTGTTCGTAGGCCTGCATGATCTGAAGCCACTTTTTCAGGTCGCAGGCAAAGCTGCTGCTACGCGTCTGCTCCACGCGCTCCAGGGCCAACGCGCTGAACATCACCAAGGCACAGCAAGGGGAGGCGCTCCAGCCTTTCTGCGGTGCGCTGATCAGCAAGTCCACTGCACATTTCTGCATATCAACCCAAAGCGTGCCGGAGGCGATGCAGTCCAGCACGAACAAGCCACCCACTTCATGCACGGCGTCGCCGACGGCCCGGACGTATTCGTCGGGCAGGATAATCCCTGATGAGGTTTCAACGTGGGGGGCGAAGACCATCTGCGGCTTCTGCGCCTTGATGGCTGCCAGGACTTCGTCAAGAGGTGGTGGGGCGTAAGCCGCTTGGCGACCCGTGTCTATCGGCCGGGCTTTCAGCACCGTTGTGGCTGCCGGAATGTTGCCCATCTCAAGGATCTGGCTCCAGCGATAACTGAACCAGCCGTTGCGTATCACCAAGCATTGCTGGCCGGTGGCAAACTGCCGTGCCACCGCTTCCATGCCGAATGTGCCGCTCCCTGGTACCACCGCAACAGCCTGGGCGTTGTAGACCTGTTTCAGGGTCTTGGAAATGTTTTTCATCACGCCTTGAAATGCCTGTGACATGTGATTGAGCGAGCGGTCGGTGTAGACCACCGAGTACTCGACCAGCCCCTCAGGATCAATACTGGGATAAAGCGTTGACATAGGTGACTCCTTTGGCATGGATGTCAGTGGTATCGACCCCGCCCCAAGCTTTGGCAGATGACAGGACGGGGCGGTACTGATGTGGCGTCAGTTAAACGGCAGTTACCACCATAGCTTGGGAAAGGCACATCGCGATGCGCTACGCTGTAATTCTTCAGGATTGAGGTCCCAGCATGGAATGTCACGTTCGTCCCGCCACGAGCAGAGATGCAGCAGCGATTAGCCGCGTAGTTCTAGCCGCCCTGCGTGAGTCAAATTCACAGGACTACCCGCCTGATGTGATCGCTAAGGATTAGCCCAGACTATCTATGCTCATCGCCTCGATCTGGGGCTGCAACTGCAACGCTTGCGCTCTTGGCGTGATGAAAGCTGGCAGCGTTGCCGCCGGCTGCTCCTGTTAGAGCGGTAGGCATTTACGGATGACGTTGGTATTGATGCCGTGGCTGGGGGCGAGACTGGAGTTCGCCGTACGCCTAACCGGTTACAGATGTCTGTTACGGGCCGACAGCAGTCGGTCGCGACTGACCGCTGTCGACCCAGGCTGTGTGAAAACGCAGTAAATACATCGAAAACTCAGAGTCGAGCTGACTGCCTGTGGAATCAGCACGCGAGAGCGCGAATAGCCTCACCCAGCGAAAAAGACGTTTGCAGCGCTATATGGGCCGCGTCAGCGGCCCATATAGCTGTTTGCGGGCCAGCAAACAGCGGGGTTTACGCCCTGATCGCCTCAAGTAACCCTGCGATGCCGAAGATGCTCATCATTCGTTTGAGGTTGTAGGCGAGCACGTGAAGGCTCATTTCGGTGCTTACCCTCGGCAGGGTTTTGGTCAGGAAGTGGGTACTTCCCATCCAGAATTTGAGCGTGCCAAAGGGATGCTCCACCGTCTGCCGGCGAACCTTCATCTTCCCCGGATCATGCTCCAATCGAATCTGCACTCCTTCGACTACGGCTTCATGCTCCCAGCGCTTTAATCGCCGCTCTTTACCGGTCGTACACTGCTTCTGCATCGAGCAGCTCTGGCATCCTGAAAACCAGTAGCAGTGCAGTAGCATGCCGTCTTCCACTGAGGAATGCCGGCGCGTCAGCAACTGACCCGCAGGGCATCGATATTCGTCCGAAGCAGCCATGTAGATGAAGTCCTGCTTGCCGAATCGGCCTTCCGCTTTGCTGCTCGATGTCAGTGGTTTAGGTACAAAGGTGGTGATGCCAGCTTGCTCGCAAGCAAGGATTTCCGGGCCTTTGTAATAGCCTCTATCAGCAACCACCGTCAGCGCCTCAGCACCGATTCCTTCCCGTGCCTGGTTAGCCATATTGCTCAGTTGCCCGCGATCATTACCAACGTTGGTCACCTCATGGGCAATGATCAGATGGTGTTTGTCGTCGACTGCTGTTTGTACGTTGTACCCAACTGTGCCGGAGCCTCGGCCGCTTGTGGCCATTGAACGGGCATCTGGATCGGTAAGTGAGATTTGCTGATCGGGACTGGCTTGAAGGTGCGCCTCGATGTCCTTGAGCTTTTGCATCTGCTGTTTCAGTTTTTCGACTTTGTCTTTCAACCGCTCAGTCTTGGCCTCGGCCACTTCCGGCGCTGCCCGATCCGCTGAATCCATTGCCGCTAGATAGCGGTCGATGCTCTGCTCGATCTGCCGCATGCGCGCCTTCACTTTGCCTTGAGTGAAATTGCGGTCGCGGTTATTCACGGCTTTGAATTTGCTGCCGTCGATGGCGATGATCGATTGGGAGAAGAGATTGAGGTTGCGGCAAAGTACAACGAACTGCCGGCAGACACTGCGAATGGCTTTACCATTGTCTCGGCGAAAGTCGGCAATCGTTTTGAAGTCAGGCGCCAATCGGCCTGTCAGCCACATCAGCTCGACATTACGCTCGGCCTCACGCTCAAGCCGGCGGCTGGACTGAATTCGGTTGAGATAGCCGTAGATGTAGATTTTTAGCAGCACTGCTGGATGGTAAGCCGGACGACCCGTTGCCGCAGGATCGACACCCTCGAACCCGAGTGTTCCAAGGTCGAGTTCATCGACAAAAACGTCGACTACCCGAACTGGGTTTTCTTCGGTGATGTAGTCGTCCAGGCACTCCGGCAGCAACGTGACTTGCGTCCGAGACTCACCTTCAATGAATCGCTTCATGATCGTCCCCGCCGCGATCTCGACGATCAGAAGGTTAGACAATCGCAGGCGTTTTCACACAGCCTGGGTCGACAGCTGCCGGTCGCAGACTGACTGCTATCGACGCGCTGTACCTGTGGGAGCCGCGCTTGCCGGCGATGGGCCGCGAAGCGGCCCCGGTTACAGATGTCCGCCATGGTCGGGCTGTTCAGCCCTTAGTGCATCATGCCCAGCTCGGCATCATCCATCAGTGCTTTGGCCAACGCAC
>NZ_MOMO01000078.1:0-1097 GCF_009933855.1 Pseudomonas sp. SG-MS2
GGCCAGCATCACCGCGCGGGTGAACTGCTCGAAGTTCAGGCCCAGGCGGGCTTCGATCAGCTGCTTGTATTCGTTCTTGCCGCTGCCCAGCACCTGCTCGCTGTCAAGGTCGTAGAGGCTCTGGCGGCTGAGCTGCAGCTTGCCGTTGGCTTTGTCGCGGGCGCGGTTGGCCTCCCAGCGTGCGCGGTAGCGGTGGCCGTCGATGCCGATGAAATCGACCTCGGCAAAGCCGCTGCCGGTACCGCGGCGCAGCAGGTTGCGCGGGTCGGATGTGGGGATGTCGCCATCGGCGTCCGGCACCTTGGCTTCGCGGCCGATGGCGTTGAGCCGCGGCACGGTGCCGAACAGGGCCAGGCACAGGGCGTCGAGCAGGGTGCTCTTGCCGGCACCGGTCGGCCCGGTGATGGCGAACAGCCCGGCACTGGCCAGGGGTTCGGCGGTGAAGTCGATGTCGACCGGGCCGGCCAGGGATGCCAGGTTCTTCAGGCGAATGGCGAGAATTTTCATGGCTGTTCCTCTTCCAGCTGAACGTCCTGCAGCAACAGGGCGAAGTCGGCCAGGGCCTGTTCGTCGACGGGGTTGCCGTAGGCCTGTTCCCAGGCGCGGCTGAACAGGTCCTGCGGGGTCATCTGCGACAGTTCGACGAACTCAAGATCGCTTTCTTCGTCGTTACCACGGCCAGCATATTCGGCGCCGATGCGGATCAGCCGCACTGCTTTGCCGTCCAAGGCGCTTTCGATTTGCTGGCGCAGGTCGGGCTGCGGCTCGTCCAACAGCACACGCACTTCGAGCCAGGGCTGGCGGTTGGGGTCTTCGAGCAGGTCGATCACCGGCAGCTCGGCCAGTTGCTCCAGCAGCTCGCCCAACGGCGCAGGGCCGATGCGCTGCAGGGCCACGGCGCGCGGCACCGGGCGCGCTTCGACGCTGACCAGTTCAGTGCCCTCGAGCTCGACTTCCAGCACCTGGTGCGGGTAATTGATTTCAGCGAACGACAATGGGATCGGCGAGCCGCTGTAGCGGATGCGGGTTTCGCGGTTGACCTTCTGCGGCTTGTGCAGGTGGCCCAGGGCAACGTAGCTGATGGCCTTGTCGAACAG
>NZ_MOMO01000079.1:0-13106 GCF_009933855.1 Pseudomonas sp. SG-MS2
CGCGGCCCATGAGCCGGGCAAAGGCGCGTGAGTTGCTCGATAGCCTCGACTGCGGCCCTTGCCGTATCGACGTGCAACTGCAAACCCCTGCAGGTGGCATCGCCCTTCGCGAATGGGCCGGGGTGGCGCAGCGCGTGCTGCTCAAGTCGGCGCTTGGCGCACGGCTGGTGGCCGACCCATGGAACCTGCTGGAGTGCGCAGCGTGAGCAGCCTGTTCGCCTTCCCTGGCCAGGGCGCGCAGCAGGCGGGGATGCTGCATCGCCTGCCCGAAGGCTCGGCAGCGTTGCTGGAAGAGGCCAGCGATACGCTCAATGAACAGGTGCTGGCCCTGGACAGCCAGCAGGCATTGCAATCGACCCGCGCCGTGCAGTTGTGTTTGCTGTTGGCCGGGGTGGCCTGGGCGCGCACGTTATTGCAACGCAGCCCGGCCCCCGACTATGTGGCAGGGCTGTCGATCGGCGCCTACCCTGCCGCCGTCACCGCGGGCGCCCTGGCCTTTACCGATGCCGTAGGCCTTGTGGCACTGCGTGGTGAGCTCATGCAACGTGCCTACCCACAAGGCTACGGCATGACCGCTCTGAGTGGCCTGGATCTGGCCAGTGTCGAGCGCTTGCTGGCGCAGGTGGGCGGCGAGGTGTACCTGGCCAACCTCAATAGCGACAACCAGATCGTCATCGCCGGCAGCGACACGGCCATGGCCGAGGTTGCCGCCAGGGCGCGCAGCCGTGGCCAGGGCGTGGCCAGGCGCCTGGCGGTCAGCGTGCCCTCCCATTGCTGCTTGCTCGACGGCCCGGCGGCCGAACTGGCACACGCGTTTGCCAGCGTTAAGATCAACCGCCCGCGCATCACCTACCTCAGTGGCAGCAGCGCGCGGCCGCTGTTCGACCCGCAACGCCTGCGTGACGACCTGGCCGGCAACATGGCCCGGCTCGTCGACTGGCGTGCTACGTTGCGCAACGCCTATGAGCGCGGCGTGCGCCTGCACCTGGAGCTACCGCCCGGCAGCGTGCTGACCGGCCTGGCCCGCCCGGTGTTCGAACAGGGGCGCGTGCTTGCCCTGGAGCAAACCCGACTCGATACAGTGGACGCCCTGCTGCGTCAGGAGGTCAGCCAGCGCCCATAAATGCCGTGTTTTTCGAAGGACAACAACAAGCAACTTCGACCCAACGCGAGGACAACAACAATGATCATCTACGGTGTGGCCTTTCTGGCCCTGTGTACCCTTGTAGGCCTGTTTATCGGCGAACTCCTGGGCAAGCTCCTGGGCGTACCTGCCAACGTCGGCGGTGTCGGCATCGCCATGCTGCTGCTGATTTTCATCGGCAGTTACCTCAACAAGCGTGGCCTGATCAAGGCCAAGTCCGAACAGGGCGTGGAATTCTGGAGCGCCATTTACATCCCCATCGTGGTGGCCATGGCCGCCCAGCAGAATGTGCTGGGCGCGCTGTCCGGTGGGCCGATGGCGATAACGGCAGGCGTCGTGGCAGTGGTCGCAAGCTTTGCCATGGTGCCGCTGCTGGACCGCATCGGGCAAAAGAAGCCTGAGGCGGGCACCGACAAACCCCTGACTGCTGCGCAACGGTGACCGCCATGTACGAATCCATGATGAAAGTGATCAACGGTTATGGCCTGGTCAGTGGTTTCGCGGTGATCGGCGTGACCATGTGGCTGTCCTACTGGTTCTCCGACAAGCTGACCCGCGGGCGTTTGCACGGCTCTGCCATCGCTATTTTCCTGGGCCTGGCGTTGTCTTACGTTGGCGGGGTGATGACGGGCGGGCAGAAAGGGCTGGTGGACATTCCGCTGCTGTCGGGCATCGGCCTGCTGGGCGGGGCCATGTTGCGGGACTTCGCCATCGTCGCCACGGCCTTTGGCGTCAACATCGAAGAACTCAAGCGCGCCGGGGTGTCCGGGGTGATATCGCTGTTCTTCGGCATCGGCACCTCGTTCGTCGCAGGGGTAGGGGTGGCCATGGCCTTTGGTTACACCGATGCGGTCAGCCTGACCACCATCGGCGCCGGGGCAGTGACCTATATCGTCGGGCCGGTGACGGGCGCTGCGATTGGCGCAAGCTCCGAGGTGATGGCGCTGTCGATTGCCGCCGGGCTGGTCAAAGCGATCCTGGTCATGGTGGTGACGCCATTCGTGGCACCGATGATCGGTTTGAACAACCCGCGCACTGCGGTGATCTTCGGTGGCTTGATGGGCACCTCCAGCGGTGTGGCCGGTGGGCTGGCGGCGACCGATCCCAAGCTGGTGCCCTATGGCTGCCTGACCGCAGCGTTCTACACCGCCTTGGGCTGCCTGCTAGGGCCTTCGCTGCTGTATTTCTGCATGCGTGGCCTGGTGGCGTAGGCCGGCCTTGCCGCGGTGGTTCTGGCGAACCGCCGCGGTGTGCGCCACTCAGTTTTCCCGGCTGTACATTCGGCATTCCGCCAGCAGCGCCAGCAGGTTGGGCTCGCGCTCCCGGGCCTTGAGGAACACCACGCCGATATGTTGCTGCAGCCGGTAACGCGGCTGCAGCGCAATCAGCTTCACCCGGTTTTCGTACACCGCAGCAATGCGCCCCGGCAACAGTGCAAAGCCCACCCCCGAACTGACCATGCTGAGCAGGGTGAAGATATCGTTCACCTGCATCGCCACCTTCGGCTCGAACCCGGCCTGCTGGAACACCCGTGCGCCATCGCGGTGGGTGGCAAAGCCTTGGGTCAGGGTGATGAAGGTGGACTCGGCCAGGTCCGCCAGGTCCACCTCCTGCTGCTCGGCAAACGGCGAATCAGTGGGCACGGCGAGGTAGATATCGTCGGAGAACAGCGGCAATTGCTCGCAGGCAGGGTCGGCCACGCTTTCATCCAGCGACACCAGCACCGCCTCCAGTTCATGGTTCTTCAGCCGCTGCAGCAGGTCGACATTCGAGCCCAGGGTCAGGTCGATGTTCAGCTCGCTGCGCCGCAGCTTCAGGCCCATCACCAGTTTGGGCACGGTCTTCACGGTCAGTGAATACAGGGCCCCGAGGCGGAAGCGCTCGGCGTAGAAACCAGCCGCCTCGCGGGTCTGGCGCACCATCTGCTCAGCGTCCTGGATCAACTGGCGGGCTTTCTTTTCCAGCACATAGGCGCTTTCCAGCGGAATCAGCTGACGGCCTTCGTGCTTGAACAGCGGGCAGCGCAGGGCGCTTTCCAGCGAATGAATGGCCCGGTGCACGCTGACCGCGCTGGTGGACAACTCGGCGGCGGCGCGCCCGAGGTTGCCGCTGCGCATGAAGGCGAGGAAGGTCTCGAGTTTTTTCAGGGTCAGTTCTTCGTCGATCAGCATGTTCAGGCCCTGAAGTGAAAGAGCTGCAGAGCATGCCACAACCTCACCCCGAAGGGTGATGGCCGCCCCCGGCATCCCATGCAAGAATCCCAACCATGACCACCCCGGCATGGGACGACGACAATGAGCAAAGACCGGCTGAAATCGCCCGACTGGTACGCGCAGATGGCCCGTGTCATTGACGCCCAAGGCACGCCGGGCTTCGTCGAGGCGCTGTTCGCCGCGCTCAAGTTGCTTGCGCCGTGCCAGGCCATCACGGTGTTTCTTTACCCACGCAAGGGCCTGCCTTCGGCGTTGTTCGTCAAGGACGAAGAGGGCCCATGGCTGCCCGAAGGCAACGTGCAGCGCTACCTGGAAGGCTATTACCTGCTGTGCCCGTTCTACCGTGCCTGCATGGACAGTGTGGCTGCCGGCTGCTTTCGCCTCAGCGACGTTGCCCCCGACCATTTCAAGCGCAGCGAGTACTACCTGTCGTTCTACCAGCACGCACACCTGGAGGACGAACTGAACTTCATCGTCCCTCTGGATGAACACCTGACCATCGCCGTGGCCCTGGCCAGTACCCGCCGCCTGGACCGTCAGCAGGTCAGTGACCTCAAATGTGTCGCACCCTGGGTGGTGGCCGTGGTGCGGCGCCAGTGGAGCCACCTGGATGTCGACGCCGTGGGCGGGCGCTTCGAAAGTGCTCTGGGCCGGCAGATCAACGCCGCGCTGAACAACTTCGGCTCCTCACTGCTCACCGAGCGCGAATGCCGCATCGCCCAGTACCTGCTGCGCGGCCACTCCACGCGCTCGCTGGCCGAGCGCCTGGGCATCAGTGAAGACACGGTCAAGACCCACCGCAAGAACCTCTACACCAAGCTCGACATCGCCAAGCAGTCAGAGCTGTTCTCGCTGTTCATCGATTCGCTGTCCCAGGCCCAGGAAGGCTTGAGCAAGGACCCGCTGGAAAGCTACCTGCGAAGGCGCTGACGGCGCCACGTCCACCCACACCTACAACAACTGCAACCGGCCGCCCGCGCGGCCGCAAGGGAGACCTGCGTGCATACGAAAAGCGATTGGCAGCAGCGCGCTGCACGGCAAAGCTTCATCACCACGGCGCTGATCGACGGCCGCCCGCTGGCGGCCCGGTCAGGGCTGACCTTCGATGCCATCAACCCGGCCAACCGGCAGTTGCTGGCCCAGGTCGCCGCTTGCGGCGATACCGAAATCGACCAGGCTGTGCGTTCGGCGCGTCGCGCCTTCGAGCAAGGCCCCTGGGCGCGCATGGCACCTGCGGCACGCAAGGGCGTGTTGCTGCGCTTGGCCGAACTGATGATGGCCCACCGCGAGGAGTTGGCGTTGCTCGACTCGCTGAACATGGGCAAGCCGGTGATGGACGCCTACACCATCGATGTGCCCGGCGCGGCCAACGTATTCGCCTGGTACGGCGAGGCGCTGGACAAGGTCTACGATCAGGTCGCGCCAACCGCAGGCAATGCCCTGGCCACGGTCACGCGCGAAGCGCTGGGCGTGGTCGGCGCCGTGGTGCCGTGGAATTTCCCGCTGGACATGGCTGCCTGGAAGGTCGCCCCGGCGCTGGCCGCCGGCAACAGCGTGGTGCTCAAACCCGCCGAGCAGTCGCCGTTCTCGGCCCTGCGCCTGGCCCAACTGGCGCTTGAGGCAGGCGTGCCCGAAGGTGTGCTGAACGTGGTGCCGGGCCTGGGGGAAAGCGCTGGCCGTGCCCTTGGCCTGCACCCGGATGTGGATTGCCTGGTGTTCACCGGCTCCACCCAGGTGGGCAAGTACTTCATGCAGTACTCGGCGCAATCCAACCTCAAGCAAGTATGGCTGGAGTGTGGCGGCAAGAGCCCGAACCTGGTGTTCGACGACTGTCAGGACCTGGACCTGGCAGCGGAGAAAGCGGCCTTCGGCATCTTCTTCAACCAGGGCGAAGTGTGCTCTGCCAATTCGCGCTTGTATGTGCAGCGCTCGGTCCACGACGAGTTCGTCGAGCGCCTGCTGGCCAAGGCCCGCCAGTGGCTGCCCGGCGACCCCCTGGACCCGGCCAGCCGCGCCGGTGCCATCGTCGACGACGCCCAGAGCGCACGTGTCATGGCTGCCATCGAGCAGGCCCAGGGCGACGGCGCACGCCTGTTGTGCGGCGGCCAGCGGCTGACCTTCAACGGCTCGAACAACTTCATCGCGCCAACGGTGTTCGCCGACGTGCGCCCGGATTCGGCCCTGGCCCGCGAAGAAGTGTTCGGCCCGGTGCTGGCGATCACTGCCTTTGACGACGAAGCGCAGGCCGTACGCCTGGCCAACGACAGCGTTTATGGCCTGGCCGCTTCGCTGTGGAGCGACGACCTCAACCGCGCCCACCGGGTGGCCCGGCAGTTGAAGGCGGGCACCGTCTCGGTCAACACGGTCGATGCCCTCGATGTGGCGGTGCCCTTTGGCGGCGGCCGCCAGTCGGGCTTTGGCCGCGACCTGTCGCTGCACGCCTTCGACAAGTACACCCAGCTCAAGACCACCTGGTTCCAGCTGCGCTGACCCTCACTCACGGAGAACAACAATGAACGCACCCTTCCAGCCGCAACGCGACACCCGCGACTACCAGGCCAGCGACGCGGCCCACCACATCCACGCTTTCCTAGACCAGAAGGCGCTCAACGCCGAAGGCCCACGGGTCATCACCCGCGGCGAACGCCTGTACCTGTGGGACAACGACGGCAGGCGCTACCTGGACGGCATGTCCGGCCTGTGGTGCACCCAGCTGGGTTACGGGCGCAAGGACCTGACCGCCGCCGCCGCCGCGCAGATGGACCAGCTGGCGTACTACAACATGTTCTTCCACACCACCCACCCGGCGGTGATCGAGCTGTCCGAACTGCTCTTCAGCTTGCTGCCCGGGCACTACAGCCACGCGATCTACACCAACTCCGGCTCCGAGGCCAACGAGGTGTTGATCCGCACCGTGCGCCGTTACTGGCAGGTGGTCGGCCAGCCGAACAAGAAGGTCATGATCGGCCGCTGGAACGGCTACCACGGTTCGACCCTGGCCGCCACAGCGCTGGGCGGCATGAAGTTCATGCACGAGATGGGCGGGCTGATTCCGGACGTGGCACACATCGACGAGCCGTACTGGTACGCCGAGGGTGGCGAGCTGACGCCGGCCGAGTTCGGCCGCCGCTGCGCCTTGCAGCTGGAAGAGAAGATCCTCGAGTTGGGCGCAGAGAATGTCGCAGGCTTTGTGGCCGAGCCGTTCCAGGGCGCAGGCGGCATGATTTTCCCGCCGGAAAGCTACTGGCCGGAAATCCAGCGCATCTGCCGCCAGTATGATGTGCTGCTGTGCGCCGACGAGGTGATCGGTGGCTTTGGCCGTACCGGTGAATGGTTCGCCCACGAGTACTTTGGCTTCGAGCCGGACACCCTGTCCATCGCCAAAGGCCTGACGTCGGGTTACGTGCCCATGGGCGGCCTGGTGCTGAGCAAGCGCATCGCCGAAGCGCTGGTGGAGCGTGGCGGGGTATTCGCCCACGGCCTGACATATTCCGGGCACCCGGTGGCGGCCGCAGTGGCCATCGCCAACCTCAAGGCGCTGCGCGACGAAGGCATCGTGCGCCAGGTCAAGGACGATACCGGCCCGTACCTGCAGCGCATCCTGCGTGAGGTGTTTGCCAACCATCCGTTGATTGGCCAGGTGCAGGGCGCGGGGCTGGTGGCGGCGTTGCAGTTCGCCGAGGACAAGGGCAGCCGCAAGCGTTACGCCAACGAGAACGACCTGGCCTGGCAGTGCCGCACCTACGGGTTCGAGGAAGGTGTGATCATCCGTTCGACGCTGGGGCGGATGATCATGGCGCCGGCGCTGGTGGCCACGCATGGCGAGCTCGATGAGCTGGTGGACAAGACGCGCATTGCCGTGGACCGGACGGCGCGGGGGCTGGGAATTTTGTGATGGTGTAAAGACGGCCGCTGCGCAGGTCTCGCGGTTGTTGTAGGAGCGGCCTTGTGTCGCGAAAGGGCCGCGAAGCGGCCCCAGGTTTTTGCATCGCTGCTGGTCAGCCGGGGCCGCTTCGCAGCCCTTTCCGACCGGTCCGGCGCCCCGGCAAGGCCGCCCCTACGGGCCGCCACAGGGGCGTATCACCCTCAGTGCGGTGCCCGCGGGATGGTCTTGAGCAGGTCTTCCGGGCTGATGTGCCCGACCACCTGAGCCACCGCACTGCCGGGTGTCGGCAGGTCGATGATGTGGCTCTTCATCTTGCCGACCACGTGCATTTCGCACGGCTTGCAGTCGAACTTCAGGGTCAGCACTTCATCGCCCTGGATCAGCTGCATCGGCGCCACCTTGGTGCGCACGCCGGTCACACCCTTGGCCTGTTTGGGGCACAGGTTGAACGAGAAACGTAGGCAGTGTTTGGTGATCATCACCGGCACTTCGCCGTGCTCCTCGTGCGCTTCGTACGCCGCATCGATCAATTGCACGCCGTGGCGGTGGTAGAAGTCGCGGGCCTTCTGGTTGTAGACGTTGGCCAGGAACGACAGGTGCGACTCCGGGTATACCGGCGGCGGCGTGGTCTCGGCCTTGCGCCCGCCACGCGGGTGGGCCTTGATGCGCGCCTCGGTCAGCGCCTCGATGGCTTCGCGGCGCAGGGCCTTGAGCTGCGAGTTGGGGATGAAGTACGCCTGCGGTGCGTCCAGCACGATGGCATTGGCGTGATACATCGTGGTACCCAGCTGGCCGAGCAGGTCGTGCAACTGGTCCAGGGCCTGCTGCGGCTTGTTGGCTGCGCCGAACGGGCCATCCAGGGCGACCTGCACGCTGACGCCTTCCTCACTGCAGACGCTGAGCATCAGGCGCTGTTCGGTGAGCACGGCGTGCCACTCCACACCTACCCGGCGCTCGGCCGAGGTGCGCTGCAGGGCCTGCTGCCAGTTGTGGTCCAGGTTGCGCGACAGCGGGTGGTTGGGCCGCAGCTTGTGCAGGCCCTCGGGCATCTCGTTGGGTTCGACCCGGTAGCGGTAGCGCTTGTGGCCGTCTTCTTCGAACTCGCCACGCGGCTCGGCGATGTTGGCACGGAAACCCACCACGTCACGCTTGACCAGCACGTTGAGGCCGTCGCCGTTGGTCAGCGGCACTTCGGTGACCACCTGCAGGTCGCGCTTGCCGACCTTTTCCACCACACCTACCGGCAGGCCGGTGAAGGTTGGTGAGTCGAAGGCGCCGATATCCACCTTGCGGTCGGTGACGAAGTAGTCGGTGCTGCCGCGGTGGAAGGTCTTGTCCGGGTCGGGGACGAAGAAGTGCTCGGTGCGGCCGCTGGAGGCGCGGGCCAGGCCCGGGCGGTCTTCGAGAATGGCGTCGAGTTCTTTGCGGTAGTGGGCGGTGATGTTCTTCACATAGCCCATGTCCTTGTAGCGGCCCTCGATCTTGAACGAGCGCACGCCGGCATCGACCAGGTCGCGCAGGTTGGCGGTCTGGTTGTTGTCTTTCATCGACAGCAGGTGCTTCTCGAACGCCACCACACGGCCCTGGTCGTCCTTGAGGGTGTACGGCAGGCGGCAGGCCTGCGAGCAGTCGCCACGGTTGGCGCTGCGGCCGGTCTGGGCGTGGGAAATATTGCACTGGCCGGAGAAGGCCACGCACAGCGCGCCGTGGATGAAGAACTCGATGGCCGCGTCGGTTTCGGCGGCGATGGCGCGGATCTGCTGCAGGTTCAGTTCACGGGCCAGTACCAGTTGGGAGAAGCCGGCCTGGTCGAGGAACTTGGCCCGTTCCAGGGTGCGGATGTCGGTCTGGGTGCTGGCATGCAGCTCGATAGGCGGGATGTCCAGTTCCATCACCCCCAGGTCCTGCACGATCAGCGCATCGACGCCGGCGTCGTACAGCTGATGGATAAGCTTGCGCGCCGGTTCCAGCTCGTTGTCGTGCAGGATGGTGTTGATGGTGGTGAACACGCGGGCGTGGTAGCGCCGGGCGAATTCTACCAGCTCGGCGATTTCGCCCACTTCGTTGCAGGCGTTGTGGCGTGCGCCGAAGCTCGGGCCACCGATGTAGATGGCGTCAGCGCCGTGCAGGATCGCTTCACGGGCGATGGCCACGTCACGGGCAGGGCTGAGCAGTTCCAGGTGATTCTTTGGAAGGGACATGTCGTTATAGGTTCGGGCTGTCACGGTAGGGCGGCATTGTAGCGGGGAAATGGGCGGGTGGCATGCTTTGGCTGCCCAGAGGTGGTTTGCCGGTACTGCGTCCTGCTTGGGTTGGGGCCGCTTTGCAGCCCCTGGCGGTGAGGCAACCGCTCTATCAGCCTTTGGCCGCCATCGCGGTCACTTCTACACGCATTTGCGGGTACGCCAGCGCCGCCACGCCCACGGCAGCGCGCACCGGCCACGGCTTGCTGAAGAAACGCTGGTACACCTCGTTGAAGGCGGCGCGGTCGGCCATGTCGGTGAGGTAGATGGTCAGGTGCATGACCCGGTCCATGCCGCTGCCGGCCTTTTCCAAGGCTTCTTTCAGTGCCTGCAGGGTGCTTTCGCTCTGCTGCACGATATCGCCGTCCAGATCGGCTGGAATCTGGGTGGTGACCAGCACGCCGTTGAACTCGGCGACGTCGGAAGAAATGGACTCGGCATCGGAATCCGGGGTGAAGATGATGTTGGCCATAAAGTGGTTTTGCCTTGCGACGGAAGGAAAGCCGCAAGCCTACGCGAGCACGGCGCAGGGGTCGAGCCACAGGGCACCGCTTGGCCCGCGCGCATTGTAATACCGCGCCACGGCGGTCAGAATCGCGCCGATTGTTGAGCAAGGGGCTTGAGTTGAACGAACAGACATTGTCGATGCGCCTGGAGCGTGTGGCGGCGCATGTGCCGCAGGGCGCGCGCCTGGCCGATATCGGCTCGGACCACGGCTACCTGCCGGTGGCGCTGGCGCTGCGTGGCGCGATCGAAGCAGGTGTGGCCGGGGAAGTGGCGCAAACGCCTTATGCTTCGGCCCAGCGCAACGTGCACCGCAACGGCCTGCAGGAACGCATCACCATCCGCCTGGCCGATGGCCTGGAGGCGATCCAGGCGCAAGACCGCATCTCGGCGGTGAGTATCTGCGGCATGGGCGGCGACACCATGTGCGAAATCCTGGAGCGGGGCAAGGCACGCCTGAGCGGCAGCGAGCGGTTGATCCTGCAACCCAATGGCGGTGAGGGTGAGCTACGGGCCTGGCTGATGGCCAACGGCTACCGGATTGTCTGCGAAGAGGTGTTGCGCGAGAACCGTTTCGACTACGAGATCATCGTTGCCGAGCCGGGCGAGGCAGTCGTCTATAGCGCCGAAGAGCTGTATTTCGGCCCGGTGCTGATGCGGGAGAAAAGCCCGGCGTTCCTCACTAAATGGCAACGCATGCTGCGCCAGAAGCAGCAGACCCTGGTCAACTTCGAACGAGCCCGGGATGCGATCCCGCAACACAAGCTGCAGGACTTTGCCAGGCAGGTTGGCTGGATCACCCAGGTGCTGGCCTGAATCACTGCTGCGAGCAGTTACCCATTTCCCGGTAGTTGACCTCGTGGGTCTGGCCCTGATGGTCTACATAGACCATGTGTGCGGTGCCCACCTGGCAATCGGCAATGTTGCTGGCCGGGGAGATCGACACCACTTTGGCTACATCCAGCGGCATGCCGTATTCGTAGTTGGCGCTGTCGTTGGCGGCCGGCTGGGCGGCGCCTGGGGCGGCCAAGGCGCCGAACGAGGCGAAGGTGGCAGAGAGCGCAAGCAGCGCGATCGAGCGTTTGATGTTCATGGCAGGCTCCTTCTTCAATGTTTTACCAATGATGTATTGTTTGGCTGTGCACAATAAATGGGCTAAGCCGTGATAGATTCCTGCCTGGAACGTACGAATAAGAACGAACAAGGAGCCGAGCCCCATGGACATGCTGCACGCCATGCGCACCTTCACCCGGGTAGTGGAGTGCGGCAGCTTCGCTGCGGCTGCCAATGCCCTGGACATTTCTGCCGCGCAGGTGTCGCGGATCGTCGCCGAGCTGGAGAACCAGCTGCAGACCCGCCTGCTGCACCGCACTACCAGGCGCCTGCGCATGAGCGAGGCCGGCGAGCGGTTTCTGGAGCGCTCGCGGCAGATCATGCTGTTGACCGAAGAGGCGGTGGGCGAGGCGCGCGGCGCGCACCTGACCCCCCGTGGCCGGCTGCGCCTGCATTGCCCGCACGGCCTTGGCCTGTTGCTGATGCCGCTGGTGGCCGGCTACAACGCGCTATGCCCGGAGGTGGTGGTGGAGCTGACCCTGTCCCAGCGCAACCCCGACCCGCTGGCTGAAGGGCACGATGTGGTGATCACCGTGGACGACGCGTTGCCCGACTCACAGCTGATCGCTGTGCCGCTGGGTACCATCTTCAGCATCCCCTGCGCCGCGCCCAGTTACCTGGAGGCCCATGGTGTGCCCGAGCGGCCCGAAGACCTGCATGAGCACCGCTGCCTGCGCATGGCGTACCCGATGTATGAGGGCGACTGGGTGTTTCCCCAAGGGCTGGACCATTGCGTGATCGCGCCGCGCGACAGCTTCCTGACCAACGTCGCCGACGCGATGCTGGTGGCCAGTGAACTGGGCATGGGCATCGGGCTGCTGCCGTTCTACACGGCCAGCCAGGCGATCGAGCAAGGGCGCTTGCGGCGGTTGTTGGCACCTTACCGGTTGCGTGAGTGTGCGTTGTACGCAATGTACCCGTCGCGGCACTATCTGGATGCCAAGGTGCGGACCTGGATCGATTACCTCAAGGAGCAGTTGCCGGCGCTGTTTGCAGGGCATGAACAGATTGTCGATGACACGCAGTACTGGCGCTGAGTCGATGCCGGCCCTGTCACCGGCAGGCTCAGAGCGCTGAATCATCCCTGCCAGCCGCCTCCAAGGGTCTTGTACAGCGTCACCCGGTTGACCTGCTCGGCGAGCTGCAGGCTGATCAGCCCCTGCTGCGCCGAATACAGGGAGCGCTGCGCGTCCAGTACATCGAGAAAGCTGTTCGCACCCTGCTTGTACAAGGCCATGGCCAGGTCGTAGCTGGTATGGGTGGCCTCGCTCAGGTTGCGCTGGGCGTCCAGCCGCTCGTTGACGTGGGCGCGCACGGCGAGGGCATCGGCCACTTCGCTGAAAGCGGTCTGCAAGGTCTTCTCGTAGGTGGCCACTTCGATCTCGCGGCTGACCTTGGCAGCATCCAGGCTGGCGCGGTTGCTGCCGGCATTGAAGATCGGCAGGTTGATCGACGGGGCAAAACTCCAGGCTGCGCTGCCCGACTTGAACAGCCCGGACAACTCGCTGCTGGCGCTGCCGCCGGTGGCCGTCAGGGTCACGCTGGGGAAGAACGCCGCTCGCGCCGCGCCAATATCGGCGTTGGCCGCCTTGAGTGTGTGCTCGGCAGCGAGTACGTCCGGGCGACGTTGCAGCAGCGTCGACGGCAGGCCCGCCGGAACGCTGACCAGCAACGCTGCATCGAGCGGTGTGATGCCCGGCAACTGGGCGTCACCCAGGCGCTGGCCGACCAGCAACTCCAGGGCGTTGCGGTCCTGTTCGACCTGGCTGGCATAGTTCGCCGCATCGGCGCGGGCTGACTCCACGGTGCTGCGCGCCTGAGCCAGGCTCACCCCTGACTCACCGCCCAGGCCGTGGCTCTGCTGCACCAGGGCATAGGTTTTCTGCTGGCTCGCGTAGGTGTCGTTGGCCAGCGTGAGCAGTTGCTGGTCGGCAGCCAGGGTCATCCAGGCACTGGCCACTTCGGCCACCAGGCTGAGCTGCGTGCTGCGGCGGGTCTGCTCC
>NZ_MOMO01000080.1:0-14803 GCF_009933855.1 Pseudomonas sp. SG-MS2
GCAATGCCTTGGTGGTTGCTGAAGTCGTGGCGTTGGCCGAGCAGTCAGGTGTGGACGCAACGCTCATCGCCCAAGCCCTGGCCGGTGGTTTTGCCGACTCCAGGCCGCTGCAGATCCTGGCACCGCAGATGGCCGAAAGCCGTTTCGAACCGGTGAAATGGCATGTGCGCACGCTGCTCAAGGACCTCGACGGTGCGGTCAAGTTCTCCCGCGAACAGGGCACGGCGACCCCGCTCAGTGGCCTCGCCGCGCAATTGATGCGCCTGCACGGTAGCCAGGGTTATCTGCAAAAAGATCCGGCGACCCTGGTAGAGCTGTATCGCAACAAGCGCTGAAGGCTTCTTCCTGGCGGTCGAGCCGTTCCAGGATCGGCCGCAGGTCCGCCAGCGGTACCGGCCGGCTGAGCAGGTAGCCCTGCAGGTAGTCGCAGCCGTTGGCGGCCAGAAACTCATGCTGCTCGACAGTTTCTACACCCTCGCTGACCACCTGAAGATGCAGGGTATGGGCCATTGCGATGATCGCCTGGACGATTTCACGGTCCTTCAGGCTGGCAGGCACGTCCTGAAGAAAGCTACGGTCGATCTTGAGGACGTCCAGAGGCAGGCGCTTGAGGTAAGCCAGTGACGAGTACCCTGTGCCGAAGTCATCGATCGAAAGGCTGACACCTTGGCCACGAATTCGCTTGAGCAGGCTGAGCGTGCGCTGGATGTCACCCATCAGGGCATTCTCGGTGACCTCAAGTTCCAGGTGTCGAGGTGCCAGGCCCGCTTGGAACAGTGCCATTTCCACTTCTTTGGGCAACCCGTCATGGCCCAGCGTCACCGCTGAGCAGTTGACCGTGAGCTTGAGGTCGGCGAAGCCGTGGCGATGCAACTGCGCCAGGTCATCACAGGCGTGGCGCAACACCCACAGGTCCAGGTCGACGATCAGGCCGTTGGCTTCGGCAATGCCGATGAACCGGTCCGGGCTCAGCAGCCCATGCTGCGGATGCTGCCAGCGTACCAGGGCTTCAAGCTTGGCTACCTGGCCGCTACCCAAGTCATAGATGGGCTGGTAATGCACGCGCAGCCCACGTTCTTCAAGCAAGGCGATGCGCAGTTCTTCTTCCAGTTGCAGTTCAAGGGTGGCGCGGTTTTTCAGGCTGCTGTTGAAAAAATGCAGGCTGTTGCGCCCGCTGCCCTTGGATTGATACAGGGCAAGGTCGGCGTGCTTGAGCAGCTCTTCAGCGGTGAGGCCGTCGTCGGGGTAAATACTGACGCCGATGCTGGTGGTCATGACCATGCGCCGCCCGCCCAGGTCGATGGGGTCCTTCATGCGCTGCATGATGCGCTGCGCCAGATGGCGAGCTTCGTCAGGCCCATTGAGGCTGGTAACCACGCAGAATTCGTCGCCGCCGAAGCGTGCCACCAGGTCGTGGCTGCGTGTGGCCGCTTTGATATGGCTGGCGATCACCTTGAGCAGTTGGTCACCGGCGTCATGGCCGAGGCTGTCGTTGATCCGTTTGAAATGGTCGATATCGAGGAACATCACCGCCAGGCGGTGCACTTCGGGGTTCTGTTCGGCCAGGCGTTCGGCGAACACCTGGTTGAAGCCTCGACGGTTGACCAGGCTGGTCAGTGCATCGTAGTGAGCGGCTTGCTGCAAAGAAGCGCGGGCCTGGTCCAGTTGGCTGAGCAGCATGTTCACCCTGCGCAGGTCGTGTTCCTTGCTCTGCAGCTTTTTGTCGGCCAGGGCAGCGCTGATACTGCTTGCGCTGATCAGCAGGGTAATGAAGGCCACGGTCAGGCCCAGTTGCAGGCTGTTGTCGGCGGAGGGCAAGCGCAGTGCGGTGTCGGCAGGAATGACCAGCGTCATCGCGGCCATTGCGGTGAAATGGGTGGCAACGATGCCGCCGGCCATGAGCAGGCTCGCGCCATATTTCAGGGCTTGATGCACAGTGCCGCTGCCGTTGCGGAAGTAGCGGGCCATCAGCAGTGCGGCCAGGCTGGTCAGCAGTGCGATGGCCGTGCTGGCCAGCAACAGTTCGGTCTGGTAGTACTGCTTGGCCCCGGTCTGCAACGCCGCCATGCCGACAAAATGCATGAGGATGATACCCAGGCCGATCAGCATGGCGCTTTGCAGGTAATGCTGCGGCCCCATGCGCTCGCGATCGAGGCTGGTCATCGCCATCCAGGCCACACCCAGTGCAATCAGCAGCGAAAGGCCGCTCAGTGAGGCGTCGTAGTGCATTTCCAGCGGTGCCCTGAACGCCAGCATGCTGATGAAATGCATCGCCCAGATCCCTCCGGCCAGGCAGCAGGCACCCAGCATGCGCCATTGCCTCTGGGCAGCCGGTTGCTCGCTGTGGGATTGGCGCTCGGCCATGTCCAGGGTGGCAAAGCAGGCCGCGCTGGCCACAGCGAAGGCGATCAGTATCAGTAGTGGTTCATGACGGCAGTCGATGACGATGCTACCGCTAGCCGGCACATCGGAGAACAGTTGCAGTCCCAGCCATTCCATTGCTTGCCCCATGGTCGAGTTCGCACTGGTCTCCAATCAACCCCCAAGGAGACTATCCAGAAAGGAGTATAGGAACGGGTGTTTAAACCTTCCGGGGTAATGGCTCTTTGATTGCAACGATTTGGTTATTAGGGTGATAACGCGCGGGTATAAAGGAGAGAGGAGGTGCATGGGCACCTCCCCAATGGCTGCAATCCAGTCTTAGCCAGCCACCAGCACGCGGATCGCCTCCAGGCGCAGTGCGGCCTTTTCGAGCATTGCCAGGCCATCTTCGCGCTGCTTGCGCAGGGCGTCGATTTCGCTGTCGCGTACGCTTGGGTTGACGGCTTTCAGAGCGGTCAGGCGCGCCAGTTCTTCGTCGGCTTCGGCGGCCAAGCGGCGTTGCGCCTCTGCCACACGCTCGACGTGGGTCGGCATGATCTTGGCTTCACCGCCACTGATGCGCTTGGCCAGCACGTCACGCTGGGCCTGTACGAACTTGTTGGCGCTGGCCCGAGGCACGCTTTCGAGCTGCTCGTTGAGCGTTTCGAAGGCCACGCGCGAGGCCAGGTCGTTGCCGTTGGCATCGAGCAGGCAGCGCAGCGCCGCAGGCGGCAGGTAGCGGCCCAGTTGCAGGCTGCGCGGCGCCACCACCTCGCTGACGAACAGCAGTTCAAGCAGCACGGTGCCAGGCTTGAGCGCCTTGTTCTTGATCAGCGCGACGGCGGTGTTGCCCATCGAACCGGACAGTACCAGGTCCATGCCGCCCTGCACCATCGGGTGTTCCCAGGTGAGGAACTGCATGTCTTCGCGCGACAGCGCCTGGCCACGGTCGTAGGTGATGGTGACGCCTTCGTCATCGCCCAGCGGGAAGCTGGCGTCGAGCATCTTCTCGCTCGGCTTGAGGATGAGGGCGTTTTCCGAGTGGTCTTCGCTGTCGATGCCAAAGGCGTCGAACAGGGTTTCCATGTAGATCGGCAGAGCGAACTGGTCGTCCTGCTCAAGGATGTCCTCGACCAGCGCCTGGCCTTCGCCGGCACCGCCGGAGTTGAGCTCCAGCAGGCGGTCGCGGCCGCTGTGCAGTTCTGCTTCCAGGCGTTCACGCTCACCTTTGGCTTCGGCTACCAGGGCATCCCAGGCCTTGCTGTCCCCGCCTTCGAGCATCGGCAGCAGGCGCGGGCCGAACTGGTGCTGCAGGGCGTTGCCGGTCGGGCAGGTGTTGAGGAAGGCGTTGAGTGCTTCGTGGTACCACTGGAACAGGCGCTCTTGCGGGCCTTCCTGCAGGTAGGGGATGTGCAACTGAATGACGTGCTTCTGACCGATCCGGTCAAGGCGGCCGATGCGCTGCTCGAGCAGGTCCGGGTGGGCCGGCAGGTCGAACATCACCAGGTGGTGGGCGAACTGGAAGTTGCGCCCTTCGCTGCCGATCTCGGAGCAGATCAGCACCTGGGCGCCGAACTCTTCGTCGGCGAAATAGGCTGCGGCGCGGTCGCGCTCAAGGATGCTCATGCCTTCATGGAACACCGAGGCAGGAATGCCGGAGCGCACGCGCAGCGCGTCTTCCAGGTCCATGGCGGTTTCGGCGTGGGCGCAGATCACCAGGACCTTGGTGCGCTTGAGCATCTTCAGGGTGTCGATCAGCCAGTCGACGCGAGGGTCGAAACGCCACCAGCGCTCGTCGTCGCTGACTTCACCTTGTGCCTGGAACGCGACTTCCGGGTACAGCTCGGCGTGCTCGCCGGCTGGCAGGTCGCGGTACTGTTCCGGCATTGGCAGCGGGTAAGGGTGCAGTTCGCGCTCCGGGAAACCCTGGATGGCCGCACGGGTGTTGCGGAACAGGACGCGGCCAGTGCCATGGCGGTCGAGCAGCTCGCGGATCAGGCGGGCGCTGGCCTGGCTGTCGCCATCGCTGACTGCAGCCAGCAGGGCTTCGCCCTCGGCACCCAGGAAACCCTGGATGGTGGCGTGGGCCTTGGGTGACAGGCGGCCTTCGTCGAGCAGTTCCTGTACGGCTTCAGCCACCGGGCGATAGTGCTCGCTTTCGGCACGGAAGGCTGCCAGGTCATGGAAGCGATTGGGGTCGAGCAGGCGCAGGCGGGCGAAGTGACTGTCCTGACCAAGCTGCTCGGGGGTGGCGGTGAGCAACAGTACGCCCGGGATGACCTGGGCCAGTTGCTCGACCAGGCTGTATTCGGTGCTGGCCTTGTCTTCGTGCCATACCAGGTGGTGGGCTTCATCGACCACCATCAGGTCCCAGCCTGCGGCGAACAGCGCGTCCTGGGCCTTTTCGTCCTCGACCAGCCACTCCAGGGCGACCAGTGCCAACTGGGCGTCCTCGAACGGGTTGCTGGCGTCGCTTTCAATGAAACGTTCGGCGTCGAACAGTGCCACCTGCAGGTTGAAGCGCCGACGCATTTCCACCAGCCATTGGTGCTGGAGGTTTTCCGGTACCAGGATCAGCACGCGGTTGGCACGCCCGGTCAGCAACTGGCGGTGGATCACCAGGCCGGCTTCGATGGTTTTGCCCAGGCCCACTTCGTCGGCCAGCAGTACGCGAGGTGCGCTGCGGTCCGCCACTTCGCGGGCGATGTGCAACTGGTGGGCGATCGGCTGCGCGCGGCAGCCTCCCAGGCCCCACAGCGACGACTGGACCTGCTTGCTGGTGTGCTGCAGCGTGTTGTAGCGCAGGCTGAACCAGGACAGCGGGTCGATCTGACCGGCGAACAGACGGTCGCTGGCCAGGCGGAACTGGATGAAGTTCGACAGCTGGGTTTCCGGCAGGGTGCGCGGCTGGTTCTGGCCGTCGAGGCCGTGGTAGACCATCAGCCCGTCGATGTCCTCGACTTCGCGTACCGTCAGCTTCCAGCCTTCGAAGTGGGTGATCTGGTCACCTGGCGAGAAGCGCACGCGGGTCAGCGGCGCATTGCGCAGGGAATACTGGCGGGTGTCGCCAGTGGCCGGGTAGAGCACGGTCAGCAAGCGGCCATCCTGGGCCAGGATGGTCCCCAGGCCGAGCTCCGCTTCGCTGTCACTGATCCAGCGTTGCCCCGGTTGATACTGCTGCGCCATACTGCCTGAACTCCCGCGATGAAAAGCCGGCTATGTTAACGGATAGGCCCGGCGGACCATAGAGTTGAAGTCCAAGAGTCTAGCTGTTTCATCGCAGAATACCGTCTTGCCGATGAGGGCTACGCACGCCATGCCGCTCAAGCACCGCTGGTTGAACGCCTCTCTGGCCGTGGGCAGCCTCGCGCTGCTGGCCGCTTGCGAGCAGAAAAACTTCGAGAGCCTGCCGGCGATCCCGGTGGAGCAGCTCGAGGTGCTGGGTGTGCAGACGCCGATCAAGAGCGTGCATTTCCGTGACCGTGACGGTGAAGGCCTGCTGGTGCTCAGCCGCAGCGATGGCCAAGCGGTCGATGCCGAGTCCGAGCAGGAAGTGGACAAGGTAGAGCTCAAGGCCACGCTGTACGGGCGAGCCACCGAGGGCGACGGGTTCAAGCCGCGCTGGCAGATCGAGCAGGAAACCACCTGCCCTGGCCTGGACCTCGATGTCGACTTCTACAACGATGTCAGCGATGTGGGTGACCTGAACAAGGACGGCATCGCCGAGGTGACGGTGGCCAGCCATTCGTTCTGTGGCGGCGGCATCGACCCGCATGACATTGCCATCGAGATGCGTGAGGGCCAGGCCAGTTACACCATCACTGGGCAGTCGCTGATCACCCCGGCAGGCGAAGACCCGATCGGCGGTGAGCGCGAGGACAGTGCCTCGCTGAAGAACGCGGCGCTAGTGCTGCGCGAGCACATGAACGCCGTCTGGCAGCAGGTCTTCAAGCGCCCCTGGAGCGAGGCCAGCCCGCCAAGTGATGACGACCCTGACAACGAAGCTCCATAGCAGCTGTCTATACTGGCATGACGTGGCCGGTTTCGGCCGCATTACCCTATTCGCCGACCCTCAAGGCGGCTGACAACCGGCCGATACACTGGGCACAGGAGAATTCTCATGCTGCCGCCGATCATTCCGCTCAGTGCCGCCCCAGTGACCTCGCAACAGGACCCGGTCAAGCCGACCCCGGACATCAAGCCCGTGGTCCCCACGCAGCCTGCCTCAGGGGAGAGCGCCATTGACCTCAAGCAGCAACGCGACCCGCAGGAGCAGGTCTTGCTGCTGCGTGAGGAGCAGCGCCGGCAGCAGCGGCGTAATAAACAGGGTGGCGACGAGCGCTACAGTGCCTTGCCGGGTGAAGAAGTCAACGGCGACAACACCGTACCGGTGGCCCCGCTCATGGGCGAACAGCCGCGCCAGGGCCTGCTGGTCGATATCGAAGTCTAGGCGCCCTGTGCCGCAGGGCTGGTCATGGCCAACGCCTGGCGGCATCATGCAAGTCTCTGTTGATTCTCGAGCCCGCCCATGAGCCAAGACAACCTCATCGACTTCGATGCCGAACGTGCCAAGCGCGTGCACGACCTCAAGGAAAAGCGCCTGAACGAAGTGCGTCAGGCGTTCGAGCAAGCCATGCCGCTGGGCAAGTCGAAGAAAAAGAAGCCCAAGAACAAGCCCAAGAAGCGCTGAAACTTGACGCAGGTCAACCCTGCATCCGCCTCGCGTGCCCGGCTCCGGGCACTATTGACCTCGATCAATTTCCCCGTCCCCCGTATTCGTTACCTTGCATCCATCGGACAACGGCAAACGAATCGGGAGGCCAACATGTTCTTCGACAATGTGGTTATCGCTGGTGTGGTAACGGTCGGGTTGATGTTCGCGTTCTTTGCCGGTCTTGGCATTTTCATCTGGAAGGACTCGAACAAGCGCAAGCCGCGCTGACCTTCCAGGTTCACGGGCACGCAAGGCATTTAGGGCGACTTCGGTCGCCCATTTTTTTTTGCCTTGATCGGTTGATATGACAGCGCCTAAAGATGATTAGCTAGCTAATTATTTGTTTCAGCATTATCCTTCCCTTCATTGTCTATCGTTTACCAGATCATCCCCCGCAAGGTCCGTTTCGTGCCCATCACCTTCCAGGCCCTGTTCGCACCCAGCAGCCTCGCCATCAAATTCGCCATCAAAACCCTGCTTGGCGGCGGCCTTGCCCTGTGGCTGGCCATGCGCTGGGGGCTGGAGCAGCCGGCCTGGGCGCTGATGACCGCGTTCATCGTGGCCCAACCCCTGTCGGGCATGGTGATACAGAAGGGCCTTGCTCGCTTGGCCGGGACCTTGGTCGGCACCTTCATGTCAGTGCTGTTCATCGGCCTGTTCGCGCAGACGCCATGGCTTTTTCTCATCACACTGGCGTTGTGGCTGGCCCTGTGTACCGCGGCTTCGACCCAACTGCGAAGCGCCTGGGCTTATGCCTTTGTGCTGGCCGGCTACACCGCAGCGATCATTGCCTTGCCCGCGATCGACAAGCCCCTGCAAGTGTTCGATCAGGCGGTGGCGCGCTGTACCGAGATCTGCCTGGGGATCTTCTGTGCAACGGCCACCAGCGCGTTGCTTTGGCCGATGCGCGTGGAGCAGCAACTTGGCGGGCAGGCGCGCCAGGCCTGGCGCAGCGGTTTCCAGACGGCCAGTGCCATGCTTGGCGGTGAAGACCAAGCGCGCGAAGGCCTGCTGGAGATCCTGGGGCGTATCGTTGCCATCGATACCCAGCGCGAACATGCCTGGTTCGAAGGCCCGCGTGGGCGCCAGCGGGCAAGGGCCATTCGTGGCCTGAGCCAGAAACTGATGGTGCTGCTGCGGATCTCACGCTCGGTGCGTCGCCAGTGGCGGCAACTGGATGAACAGCAAACCCTGCGTCTTGGCCCATGGCTGGAAGAAGTGCGCGCCCTGTTGGCCAAGCCCGATCAGCCGAGCCTGTTGTTGTTGCGTCAGCGCATCTGGGACGCCGCGCATGACGAGCAGATCAGCTCTGCCGAGCATTTTTGCCTGGCCCGCATGACCCTGCTACTGGACTACGCCATGGCTGCCACCCAGGCACTCGATGATGTCGAAGTGGGCAAAGCGCCGAAGGATGTGGCGCAGGGGCTGGCAGCCCACCGCGACTGGTCGCTGGCGTTGCTGTTCGGTTCACGCAGTGCGCTGGCATTTCTGGTGATGAGTGGTTTCTGGCTTGCCACCGCCTGGCCCTCTGCGCCCGGTGGCCTGGTGTTGACGTGTGTGGTCTGCAGCCTATTCGCCAGCCGTGAAAATGGTGCGCAGATCGGCCTGAGCTTCTTGCGTGGCATCCTGCTGGCGATCCCGACGGCATTGCTGGTGGGGCAGATCATCCTGCCGCAGTGGAGCAGTTTTGCAATGCTTTGCCTGGGCATGGGCGTACCTCTGTTCTTTGGGGCTCTGGGTATGGCTCACCCGCGCACCGGGGCCACGGCGACTTCTTATTGCCTGCACTTCATCGTACTGGTGTCGCCGCTCAATGCCATGCAGTTCGGTGTGGCGAGCATGCTCAACAGTGCGCTGGCCATGCTGGTGGGTGTAGGTGCGGCGGTCATGGCGTTTCGCCTGCTGGTGTTCCGCCACCCGGCCTGGCTTGGCCGGCGCCTGCGCGCGGCGACCCAAAGCGACCTGGTGCGCCTGGCCCGGCGCGACCTGCGTGGTGCCGACAGCTGGTTTGGCGGGCGCATGGCCGACCGTCTGATGCAATTGGCACGGCACGCCGGCGAGCTGCCCGAGGCCGAACGCAAGCGTTGGGACGATGGCCTTCATGGCCTGGACATCGGCGACGAACTGCTGCATTTGCGCATGTGCCTGGCAGTCGCCCAGGCGCCGTTGGGTGATGCCGAACGTGAATATCTGCAGCAACTGGAAACAGTCCTGGCCAGCGGGCCGGCAGCCGGACGAGGGCAGCGCCTGGATGCCGCCAGCGAGCGATTCATCGCGGCGCTGCAACGCCTGCCGTCGAGTGACCCGTTACGCCTGGCCGAAGGGGCGGTATTGCAGTTGCAGAAAAGCTGGGGCAAATGGTGCCGCTGGCAGGAGGAAGCCCATGGGGTTGCGTGAGTGGGCATTGGGCGGCGTGCTGCTCAGCCCTTTTCTGATCTATGTGCTGATGGCTCTGGTGCTTACCGGTTTGTTGCGCCTTGTCGTGCACGCCACGCCGTTGGGGCGCTGGATCTGGCATGAAGCGCTGTTCGACGCAGCGCTGTTCGTTTGTGTGCTGTACCTGGTAGTCCGCCTGCTGGGGCCTTTGTAAGGAGTGATTCGATGCGTGCTGTCGTCCGTACCCTGGTGACCCTCTGCGTGGTCGCCATCGCCGTTCTGGCCGGCTATAAACTCTGGCAGTACTACATGCTCACCCCATGGACACGTGATGCACGGGTGCGGGCCGACGTAGTGGTCATCGCGCCCGACGTGTCCGGCTGGGTGCGTGAGCTCAAGGTGCAGGACAACCAGCGGGTCAAGGCTGGCGACCTGTTGATGAGCATAGATCGGGAGCGCTTCCAGGCCGCGTTCGATCAGGCCAGCGCCGTGGCAGAAACGCGTGCCCAGCAGTTGCACCTGCGCGAGCGCGAAGCTGCGCGGCGCACGGCATTGGGGCCCGGGGCGATCAGTGCTGAGCTGCGCGAAAACGCGCAAATCAATGCCGCCATTGCCCGCGGTGAGTTGCATGAGGCGCAAGCTCAGTTACAGGTGGCGAAAATCAACCTTGCGCGCAGTGAAGTACGAGCCCCCCGCAGTGGGCACATCACCAACTTGCGCCTGGCTCAGGGCAACTATGTGAATGCCGGCCAGTCGGTAATGGCCCTGGTGGATGACTCGACCTTTTTTATCCAGGCCTACTTCGAGGAAACCAAATTGCCACGCATACGCGTGGGCGATTCGGTGAAGGTCTGGCTGATGGGGGCAGGAGAGGCCATGCAGGGGCATGTGGAAAGCATCAGCCGGGGTATCACCGACAGTAACAGTAACCCTGACAGCCAGTTGTTGCCGGAGGTTGAGCCAACCTTCAACTGGGTAAGGCTGGCCCAGCGAATACCTGTGCGCATCCGGCTGGACGACATTCCCGAAGGCATGAACCTCAGCGCGGGGATGACGGCCAGCGTGCAGGTGCACGAGGATTCGCCCGAGTGATCAGGGCGATGCGTTACAGCCCGATCGTCGACGGCCCCGGCACTTGCCTCAGGGGAACGGCCGGCAAGTGAAAGCTGAATAGCGTGCCTCGTTGCTCATCGGAGATGACCTCCATGCGTCCGCCGTGGGCCAGGGCAATCTGATTGGCGATATAAAGGCCCAGCCCAAGCCCCTGTCTTGGCGCCGCAGACAGCGGCCTGAATGGCTGGAACAATTGGTTCAGGGTTTGTGGGGCTATGGGGGCCCCGCTGTTGTGCACACTAAGCACGAACTCCTCATCGGCAATCGCCGCCCTGACCGTCACCGGCCCGTCAGGCGCACCATGGGTCAGCGCGTTGGCGATCAGGTTGGAGAGTAGCTGGGTCACCCGTTCGCGGTCACAGTACAGGCCGCCGATATCACCGATCTGAAGCACGATCTGCCGCTGTGGGTGTGCGTGCTGCAGTTCTGCAGCGACATGCATGAGGCCTTCGGTCAGGTCCGGGCAGGGCTGCAGGTTCAATGGGATGCCGCTGCCAAGTCGGCCTCGGGCAAAATCCAGCACATCGCGCACAAGCTGTGAGGCCCGCTGCCCGCAAGTATGAATGTGGCGGGCGATCGCGCGGTTCTTGTCGTCGTCCAGGCGCTGAGTCAACAGTTCGGCGCCTGCGGTGATGGCAAACAGAGGATTGCGCAGATCATGGCCAAGCACTGCGATGAACTGTTCGCGCACTTCAGCCATCGCCCGTTCCTCGCGCAGGGCGCGCTCGGTGTGCTGGACGCTCTCCTCACTCTCGATCTGGATGGCCAGCAAGCGGGCGAACGACTCCATCATGGGCTGGATTGATTGGCCTTTGAGCGAGGCCGGATTCGGGTCCAGGGCACAGATGGTGCCGAAGAAGCGGCCATCTGTTCGGAACACCGGCACGGATATGTAGCTTTCAAAGCCATAACGCTGCGGCGTCTGGTGCCGGCAGTAGCGCTCATCTTCGCTGGCTTTGTCGATCACGATGGTCTGGTGAGAGCTGCGAATCTCGTGGCACAGCGTAGTTGCCACCTCAAGCTCGCCGCCCACTTCAAGGCCAAACCCCAGGTTGTCGAGTACGGCGCAGGCAGTCCAGTTGCACTCGGTAACCCGTGCCACGGCGGCGAAGCGCATGCCGGTGGTTTCGCAGATGACCTGAAGGATGGCGGGCACGGCGCTGATGCGGCCGATGGTGGCAATATCGGCGCTGATGGCGTTGGTCATGAACGGTCCCAAAATTGGCGACGGAAAAGGGTAGGGCATCAGTCTAGCGGGGGGCTCGGGCCAATGGCGAAAAACCTTGGCGAAACGGCCGGCGATTAAGCTAGGCTGGGCTGGCGCGTCGCCCAGTAGAGGCGACCGTTGCCCGCCTGGCGTGCGTCACTTCCAATCATTTGCGAGGTTTCGACATGGCCATCACATCCCAGGACATCTGCAGTGCTGCCGACCAGCTCAAGGGCTTTGTCGGCTTTCATGGCAAGCGCGGCGTTCATATCGTGCGTTTTTCCGAAGACGCGTTCGGTATGGACGTGGCTGACGAGAGCATCATCCCGTGCAGTGAGTTCGTCTGGCGGCCGGAGCAGGGCGCGCGCATGGCGCTGTGTCGGCAACGCCTGGCGCTGTTGCTGGAGCAGCGTGTGGACGACCGGCTGAACATTGCCGAACCGTTACGCCAGTATCTGCGGCGCAGTGACCTGCCGGAAATTCTGGCGCAGCGCTCGTTGCGTTGCTGACAGCGCAACGGCGGTCAGCGAGGATATTCTGCCAGGGATGCCGGCTGAAGCGCCGTGGCCTCATCATGGTCGAAATTGACCTGGTCGCGACCGCGTCGCTTGGCGCAGTAGAGTGCCTTGTCTGCCTGTTCCAGCCAGTGTTCGGGGGATTGGAGGTCTGCCCGGAAGGCTGACATGCCGATACTAAGGCTGACTTTCAAATGCGGCAGTTGCGGGTCACGGTAGCAAACGATGCGCTCGCGCAGACGCTCCATGGCCTGCCTGGCCTCACTCTCACTGGTATCGGGCAGAATCACGCAGAATTCGTCGCCACCATAACGCCCTGCCAGGTCGCCCGCCCGCAGGTTGCGTCTGAGCTCGTCGCTCATCTGTCGCAGCACGCAATCGCCGATCACGTGGCCGAACGTGTCATTGATGGTCTTGAAATGGTCGATATCGATCAGGGCAATCACTGATGGCATTTGCAAGTTCTGGCAAGTCTGGAAGCGCAGCAGGAGCAGGTCCTTCCAGGCGCCGTGATTGAGCAGCCCGGTCAGGCTGTCAGTCAGGCTCAGGTCGCGAAGGCGGCGCTTGTGTTCGGCAAGCTTGATCGCCAGGCGGTAGCACACCCAGCCCAGGGCCAGTGGATAGAGTGTCAGCATTGGCAGGCAGGCAAAGATCTGCAGTGGTGTGGCGTTGAGCTGCAGCCCTGTGCCCAGCAGTGCGCTGGCCAGCAGCATGCCGACCAGTTGCGCCACTAGCCCTCGCATGACCAAGCGTTTGCCGCCAGCGGCCACATTGTTCATGGTCATCATCGAGAGCACAGTGACGCAGGGCAGGGGGTTGAAATGCATGGCTGCGGTCCAGAAACCACCCATCAGTGAATCCAGCAGCAGGTTGCGCTGTTCCGCCTGGTACGGTGCAATCGACCGCCGTGCCCACTGGTAGGCCACATGGGGCCAGAGCAAGCCGTTGAAGAGCAGCAGCAACCATGCCCAGGTGGGGGGCGAAAGTGGCGCGACCGCTGCGGCGACGCTGAACAGGCCAATGCCCAGGCCGATCATGCGCGGCAGGTAGATACGCCTGACGAAAGAAAGTCCCTTGCCGCTGCGGTTGTCCATGATGGTGGTCGTTCTTCTGCTGAGTCGCCGTTTATCGCACAACTCACGTCAATAGTGTTCAACAGTCTGCCATTGACGAAAAATGACCTTGCAAGCCAATTCACGGTTGATGCGGCCCCTATGGGGGGTGCGTGTTTTTTTGTGCCAGGGGGCTTGCCACTCATGATGCTCATGGCGGATTCCATTGGCGGGCCTGAACCTGCTGCGGCGGTGCGCTGAAGGTCATTGCTTATTGTCCTGCTTGCCGAATGAAGACTTTTTTTCATCCTTTAATAGCTGCGAAGGTGGCTTGCCGCTGTCGCTGCGCACCTGGGCGTGGCTGATCAGGGCGAAAATGAAGCTGCCACCAATGATGTTCCCGGCCAGGGTCGGCAGGGCAAACTCAAGCCAGAAGCTGCGCCAGGTTTCGTCTCCGGCCCAGACCAGATAGGACACCTCGACCGAGCCTACGACGATGTGAGTGAAGTCGCCCAGGGCCATCAGGTAGGTGATCATCAGGATGATCCAGATCTTGGCGTGCTCCATGGACGGGATCATCCACACCATGGTCGCTATCATCCAGCCCGATACGATGCCCTTGGCGAACATCTGGCTGATATCGTTCTCCATCACCTTGCGGCCGATCTCGAGGAAGGCGACATCCGTCTTGCTGTCGAAAATGGGTAGTTCGAGCATGACCCAGGCGACCAGCAAGGTGCCTGCCAGGTTGCCGACCAGCACTACGCCCCACAGCCGCAAAAGGCGCCCGAGGTTGGCGAAGGTCGGCGTTGTCATGATCGGCAGCACCGCTGTGATGGTGTTTTCAGTAAACAGTTGCTGACGCGCCAGGATCACCGCAAGAAAGCCTGCGCTGTAGCCAATGCTGGCGACAACCTGGGCACTCTCACCCTCCGGCAGGCGAGCGTAGAACAGCCCCATGGCCATGAATGAAAGGCCCATGGTCAGGCCTGCTGCCAGGGCCGACCACCACAGCGCCGCGAGGGTGCGCTCCAGTTCCTGGTCGCCCTGGTAGCGAATGATCTCGTGCAGAACCGCCGCCCTCGGGGGTTGGTTATGGCTGACTTCCTTCTCTTCATCAGCCGACAGGCCAGGGGTCTTCTCGCTCTGCGCATCGCTCATGCCATTGCCCTCCACGGAGTGTTTATCTACAGAGCGATGGTTCATGCATTTAGTTGCCGGGCGGCTGCAAAATGCATCTTGAAGTTTTTTTAGATCAAGGTGTTGACTCAAATTTCAAACCGCGTATTATTCGCCTCCTCGCAGCGTTGAACGCGACGAGGCAGGCGGTAAGTTGTTGAAGTTCAAGGCTTTTGAAAGAAAGCAGATTCAAAAAAACTTCAAAACAAACGCTTGACAGCAAATGAGGAAAGCGTAGAATGCGCGCCTCGGTTGAGACGAAAAGCTCTTAACCAAACGCTCTTTA